>JAGXHD010000180.1 GCA_024636395.1 Sulfitobacter sp. | reverse complement strand
GTGTTTCCCGTTGCTTGCGGTGGTCTTGTTCACCAGCGGAATCGAGGCGAATTCGCAGGGCATCTTTTTGGCTGTGATCTGCGGTGCTGTCACGTCCGGACTGGGATATGCGCTTTGGTACTCCGTTCTGCGGCAGATGCGTGGAACGACGGCTGCTGTGGTTCAGCTTAGCGTGCCGGTGATCGCGATTGCGGCGGGTACAGTGCTTTTGGGCGAGACTGCGGGTGGCGTCGTTCTGCTGGCGGCGGCGATGGTCGTCGGCGGGATCGGCTGGGCAGTGACTGCTAGACGATGAGCGGCTCGAGCGGATCGTAGAGCGGCGCATCCGTGTCGCGCCATGCCACCGCTGCCAGGCTGTCTGGCTTTACCCGCAGGCGTGCCATTTGGTCCCGCGTGACCCAGCGCCGGTCGGTCACGATCTCGTCCACATCATGCCATCCGTGATCGAGGGTCGGCGGGCTTAGCAGTGTGCAGTGGAAGTAGACATCGACCTGATGAAAGCTGCCTGTTGGATCATGGAACTCGTTAACCAGACAGGGCGCGCCCACGGCGATGCGCAGCCCGGTTTCCTCATAGACCTCGCGCACCAGATTGTCGGGCAGCGCACTCCCCCGCTCCACCCCGCCCCCGGGCGCGCACATCAGATCGCTTTTCCCCGCTGGCCACGCGTTGACCAGCAGCAGGCGATCCTCGTGCAGAATGATCGCGCGCACAGCGAGGCGGGGGGGCGTCGTGGGTGTCATCGTGCGAAGGGCCTTCATGGGGGATTACATCGGCGCGCTTTGGCACTACATAGCGCGTATGAGAATTGCGATGATCATATGTGCTTTGCTCCTGACGGCAAGTGCGGTGCAGGCGCGCTGTGTAGTGCTGTTGCATGGGCTGGCGCGCACTGAGACATCGTTTGCACTGATGGAGGCGGCACTGGAGGCCGAGGGCTGGCGCGTTGTGCGGCCCGGATATCCCTCGACCGAGGCCCCGATTGAGGAATTGACGCGACGCACCCTGCCAGATGCCGTTGCGCAATGCGGCACTGAAAAGGTTGATTTTGTGACCCATTCGATGGGCGGGATTCTGCTGCGCCAATGGGTGGCCGATGGGGGCCCCGAGCGTGTGGGGCGTGTCGTGATGCTGGGCCCGCCCAATCAAGGAAGCGAGATTGTGGACGAGCTGCGCGACGTGATCGCCTTCGACTGGATCAACGGGCCTGCGGGGCTGCAAATGGGCACGGGCGAAAATTCGATCCCGCGCAGCCTGCCGCCCGCGAATTTCGACGTCGGGATCATCGCCGGGTCCCAATCGCTCAATCCCTATTTCTCGACGCTGCTGCCGGGGCCTGACGATGGCAAGGTCGCAGTTTCTTCTACACGGCTGGAAGGGATGCGCGCGCATCTCGTGCTGCCGGTGACTCATACATTTATGATGAACAATCCGCAGGTGATTTCGCAGACGGTCGCGTTTTTGCGCACCGGTGCGTTTGACCCTGAAATGACATTTTTCGGCGCCGTGCTGGAGCAGTTCGGTTGCCCGGACGGCGCGTGCTTGCCCGGAATCGAGGATTTCAGTGCTGAGCCTTGATCTGACGGGAGCGGAGGTGCTGGGGCCAAGCGGCCTGCACCGGGACGGGCTGTCGTTTGCCAAAGGTGTTATCGTGCAAGCCCCTGTTGGTCGGGCGGTGGACATGAGTGGCTATCTGGTACTGCCCGGCATCGTGGACGTGCACGGCGACGGGTTCGAGCGGCATCTGGCGCCCCGCCGGGGTGCCATGAAGCAGATGGCCGAGGGGCTTGTTGCCGTTGAGGCTGAGTTGGCCGCAAATGGGATCACCACGGCGACGTTGGCCCAGTTCGTGAGCTGGGAAGGCGGGGTGCGAGGGCTTGAGTTTGCCGAGCAGGTCTTTTCGCATTTGCGCGACGTGGCGCCCGCGATGGTGACTGATCTGCGCGGCCAACTTCGGTTCGAGACGCATTTGCTGGAGTTCTACGACGAGTTGCCCGCGCGCATGGCCGACTGGGGCCTACGCTATATCGTCTTCAACGATCATCTGCCGCACGACAGGCTCAGCGCAGGGCAGCAGCCCCGGCGGCTGGTCTCGCAAGCGCTCAAGGCGCGGCGCAGCCCGGAGGCGCATCTGGCGTTGATGCAGGCGCTGGAAGCGGAGAGTGACGAGGTGCCGGCCGCACTGGATTGGTTGTGCAAACAGCTTGCGGCACAGGGGATCGCCATGGGCAGCCATGACGACACCACCGCCGAGGGCCGGGCGCAATGGGCTGCGCGCGGTGTCGATGTGGCGGAGTTCCCCGAGACGCTGGAGGCTGCGGAGGCTGCGCGGGATCTGGGCGGGATCGTGGTGATGGGTTCGCCCAATGTGGTGCGGGGTGGCTCGCATAATCTCAATGTCTCGGCGGTCGATCTGATCGCGATGGGCTACTGTGATGCGCTGGCGTCCGATTACCACTATCCCAGTGCGCGGCGGGCGGCACTTATGCTTTGGCAAAACGGTATGCTTGATCTGACCGCGGCATGGGGGCTGGTGTCTGCCGGTCCTGCGGGAGTTTTGGGGCTAACGGACCGTGGCGTCCTAGTGCCCGGCAAGCGCGCGGATCTGGTGGTGCTGGAGCGCGAGAGCCTTCGGGTCGCGGCGACGCTGGTACAAGGCCGGGTGAGCTATCTGAGCGGCGATGTGGCCGCGCGGTTCATGGGTTGATTGCAGACTGATGGGAGTTTGCCCGCTCAATTTTTGATTCTGTTGACATGGCCCATCTTGCGGCCTGGCTTGGTTTCGACCTTACCATAAAGATGGATGGCACAGTTTGGCTCTTTCGCCAGCGCGGGCACCTTGTCCACATCCGCACCGATCAGATTTTCCATCACGACGTCCGAGTGGCGCCCACCGTCACCTAGAGGCCAGCCCGCGATGGCGCGGATGTGCTGTTCAAACTGGTCTACGGCGCAGCCGTTCTGGGTCCAATGGCCGGAATTGTGCACGCGCGGGGCGATCTCGTTCACGATGAGGCCCTGCGGGGTCACGAAAAGTTCGACCCCCATGACGCCGACATAGTCGAGCGTGTTCAGGATTTTGGCAGCGAGCAGGACCGCATCGGTGCGCAGGGATGCGGGAAGCTTGGCGGGCACTGTCGTGGTATGCAGGATGCCTTCGCGGTGAACATTCTGGCCAGGATCATAGCAGGCGATCTGGCCCTGCGGATTTCGCGCGGCGATGATCGAGATCTCAATGGAGAAGTCGACGAAGCCTTCGAGAACGGCCGGTGCGTCTGCCATGTCGGCCAGCGCCTCGGTGGCATCGTCGGGTGATTTCAGGCGCGCCTGCCCTTTGCCGTCATACCCGAAGCGGCGGGTTTTAAGGATCGCAGGCGTCCCGACAGTGGCAATGGCCGCATCGAGGCTCGCGGCGTCCGTGATTTCTGCGAAGGGCGCAACAGTGAGGCCGATGCTTCGCAGGAACTCCTTCTCCACGAGCCGGTCCTGAGACGTACCCAAGGCGCGTCGGTTGGGGTGGATCGGCGTGATCGCTTCGATGATGTCGAGCGCTTCGGTGGGGATGTTTTCGAACTCAAAAGTGACCAGATCGACGGAGTGCGCGAAGGCGGTCAGGGCGGCCACGTCGTCATAGGGGGCGGTGGTCACCGCATGCGCCACGTCTGCGGCGGGCGGATTGCTGCCCGGCTCGTAGATATGGGTGCGCAGACCCAGGCGGGCGGCGGCGACAGAGAGCATGCGGCCGAGTTGACCACCGCCGAGGATGCCGATGGTCGCACCGGTTGGCAGAGGATCAGTCATCAACAGGTACTTCCGGGATAGAGGCCGACAGGTCGCTGCGCCAGGCATCGAGGCGAGCGGCCAAGGCAGGATCGTTCAGCGCGAGGATAGCGGCAGCCATCAGGGCCGCATTTGCGGCGCCCGGCGCGCCAATAGCCATGGTGGCAACGGGAAAGCCGCGCGGCATTTGCAGAATAGAATAGAGGCTGTCGACGCCCGAGAGTGCCTTGGTCAGCACCGGCACGCCGATCACGGGCACACGCGTTTTCGAGGCCATCATGCCCGGTAGATGTGCTGCACCACCTGCGCCCGCGATGATCACTTGCAGGCCGCGGTCGACGGCTGTCTTACCGTACTCCCACAACCGGTCGGGCGTGCGGTGCGCGGAGACGATGCGTGCCTCATATCCGATGCCCAGCTCGTCGAGCAGGCTCGCCGCTTCGCGGAGGGTGGGCCAATCGGACTGGGAGCCCATGATGATGCCAACGGGGGGGGTGCTCATTGCGCCTTCGCCTTTGTGTCGGTGGGTTGAGCGCGCACTATAGCCAATCGGAGGAGGGGGGCAATGTAGCGCAGGGGCCCGAACTGGATTTCTGCGGTCACGCGATAATATCGGGCGTCAACCGGTCCTCGATCAATGCGATCCGGTCCTTCAGCAGCAGCTTGCGCTTTTTCAGGCGTTGCAGCGTGAGCTGGTCTGCGGTGCCGCGCTCAGCCAATGCGCGGATCGCTTCATCGAGATCGCGGTGCTCGCGGCGGAAGACCTCGAGTTCGACCCGAAGGACCTCATCGTTTTTCATGGAGAGATCTTTGGGTTCGGTCATGGAGGCTCTGATTCTGTCTAACGATTACGCTTTTAGTCATAAGCGCTAATGCCAATATGGCAAAGCCCTTGCGCGGAGGGGATCGACTTCCCATATTCGAATGGTGTCGCAGCCAAACTCGGGGCGTCACGAGACTGTCGCTTGAGATGATAAGGACGTGTCGTACATGACGAAACTAACGCTTGCCTCTTATCCCCATATGTTGGGATTCGAACAGCTGGAACGGGTGCTTGAACGCAGCGCCAAGTCCGGAAATGAAGGCTATCCGCCTTTTAACATAGAACAAACACACGAACGCAGCTACCGCATTACGCTGGCGGTTGCGGGGTTTGCCGAACATGATCTGTCGATCACCGTGGAGGACCGGCAGCTTGTCATCCGTGGTCGGCAAAGCGACGACAGCGAGGGCCGCGTGTTTTTGCACCGCGGAATCGCCGGGCGCCAGTTCCAGCGCAGCTTTGTGTTGGCAGATGGTGTCGAAGTTGGTGAGGCGCTGATGGAGAACGGTCTGCTGCATGTGGATCTGTCCCAAGCCAAACCTGAAACGGTCGTTCAGACCATCAACATCCGAAAGGGGTAGAACATGGATACTACAGCGATGACAGGACCGGCGGACCGGACCGTATACGTCAAGACGATTGCCGTGACCGATCTGCCCCGCGAGGTGCGCGATCAGGCCGAAGGGCTGGAGCAGCTCTACGCGGTGCATAATGCCGACGGTCAGCAGCTCGCGCTCGTGGGCGATCGCAAGCTGGCGTTTGAGCTCGCGCGCGAACATAACTACGCGCCTGTATTGGTACATTAAATCTGTTGACCGATCCGGTCAGCCACGGTTGTTAGAGAGGGTCGCAGAAATGCGGCCCTTTTTGCATGTGGGAATAGCCGATGGCGTATGAGTTCGATTGGCTGGATGCGTTCACGGCATCGGTTTTTGGCGGCAATGGATGTGCTGTGGTGCATGATGGTGCTGCACTGCCCTCCGAGCTGTGTATGGCCTATGTGCAGGAGACATCGCTGGTCGAGTGTACGTTTACCGGGCCATCGGACGTGGCAGACATTCGCGTGCGGTATTTTCTGGCCAGCCGCGAGATCCCTTTTGCGGGCCACCCGACCGTGGCGACCGTGGTTGCGATGCGCAGGCGTGGCATGATTTCGGACGGCCCACTGGTGCTGGAGACGGGCGCGGGCCTGGTGCCGGTTGAGGTGCAGGGTGACAGTGTGACCATGACGCAGAAAGCGCCCGAATTCGGGGCTTTTGCGGAGGCGGCACTTGTGGCAGCGGTGGGAGGCATCGAAGCGGATGACATAATTCATCCCCCACGGATCGTCTCGACCGGATTGCCGTTTTGCATCACAGTGGTGCGCGACCGTTCTGTGCTGGAGCGGCTGCACCTGAACGCCGATGCGCTGGGCGCATACGCGGAGTCGCTGGGGCACGATGCCATAGATATCATGGAGCCGTTTTGGGTCTGTCTGGAGGGGGCGACGCCCGAGGGCGATACGTTCTCGCGGTTACTGTTGGCCCCGCCGAGCCCGCCAGAGGATCCGTTCACCGGCTCCGCGACGGGCTGTATGGCGGCTTATCTATGGGCGAACGGTCTGATTGCGCGCCCGCATTTCATCGCGGAGCAGGGGCATGGCCTAGGTCGGCCTGGGCAGGCGCAGGTTGAGGTATTGGGCGCGCGCGACGCAATTTCGAGCGTTAAAGTGTCGGGACAAGGCGCGCTGGTGATGTCGGGGCGGGTGTTTCTGGGGTGAAATTGGCGCATGGACCAACGGGCAATCAGGATCGTTTCGAGCCCGTCACCTGCGATTGAAGCGGCCGCTGGCGCTACGGTCTCGGGCGTGTCCTCTGTGTTCTCGGGGCTGAGCAAAGCCGTGGATCGTTATCCACACGACCCATCCGGCCTTTACCACATCCTCGCCTTCCGGCGGGCAGTTGCGCGGCAGGCAGCCTGGATGAGCTGCTGGTTTGGCGGCAGGCTCTACAACAGATTTTCGGGGGAAGTGCCTGAGTACATTCCTCTGTCGGGCACCCACCTGCGGCAAACGCTCGAATTGATTGGCTTGACCGCGCCCGCATTTATCGTGCCCTCTGGAAGCTACGAGCTTCGCATGAATTACGTGCCATGCGCGATGGAGGCGCTAGCTCCTCAGATTGCGCATCAGAACTGAACCCGGAATGAAAAAAAGCCAGCCGATGCGGGCTGGCCTTTGATCTGTGTGGATACGCGATGCGATCAGCCTTTGACCAGACCCATGCTCTCGAGCTTGAGCAGTACCTGATGCGCGCAGTTGTCTACGTCTACGTTCTCTGTCTCGACGCTGAGCTCTGGATCGGCAGGAACGTCATAGGGATCTGAAATCCCTGTAAATTCCTTGATCTTGCCTTCACGCGCCAGCTTGTAGAGACCCTTGCGGTCGCGGCGTTCACATTCCTCGATCGACGTGGCGACATGCACCTCGACGAACGCACCGAAGGCCTCCACATCCTCACGCACGGCGCGGCGTGTCGTTGCGTAGGGGGCGATGGGCGCGCAAATCGCGATGCCGCCGTTTTTGGTGATCTCGGAAGCGACATAGCCGATGCGGCGGATGTTGAGATCGCGGTGCTCCTTGCTGAAGCCCAGCTCGGAGCTGAGGTTCTTGCGGACGATATCACCGTCGAGCAGCGTCACAGGGCGGCCGCCCTGCTCCATAAGCTTGACCATCAACGCGTTGGCGATGGTTGATTTGCCGGAGCCGGAAAAGCCGGTGAAGAACACGGTAAAGCCTTGCTTGGCGCGCGGCGGCTTGGTGCGACGCAGCTCTGTCACGACCTCGGGGAAGGAGAACCACTCTGGGATTTCCAGGCCTTCCTGCAGGCGGCGGCGCAGCTCGGTGCCGGAGATGTTGAGGATTGTGACGTCGTCCTTGTCCTCGATCTCGTCCATAGCCTCGTACTGGGCGCGTTCCTGCACCCAGACCATGTGTTTGAAATCGACCATCTCGATCCCCATTTCCTCCTGATGCGTGCGGAACAGATCCTGCGCATCATAGGGGCCATAGAAATCCTCGCCCTTGGAGTTGTTGCCTGGGCCCGCGTGATCGCGGCCCACGATGAAGTGGGTGCAGCCATGGTTTTTGCGGATCAGACCATGCCATACTGCCTCGCGGGGGCCTGCCATGCGCATTGCGAGATTGAGCAGGGACATCGCCGTGGTAGCCTGCGGATACTGGTCCAACACAGCCTCGTAGCAGCGCACGCGGGTGAAATGGTCCACATCGCCCGGCTTGGTCAGGCCCACGACGGGGTGGATCAACAGGTTGGCCTGGGCTTCGCGGGCGGCGCGGAATGTCAGCTCCTGGTGCGCGCGGTGCAGCGGGTTGCGGGTCTGAAACGCGACAACTTTGCGCCATCCCATTTTGCGGAAATAGGCGCGCAATTCATTGGGCGTGTCGCGGCGGGCCTTGAAATCATAATGCACAGGCTGCTGGATGCCCGTGACGGGACCGCCTAAATAAACTTTGCCCGCCTGATTGTGCAGGTAATTCACCGCTGGGTGCGCATCATCATCCGCGCCAAAGACCTTCTCCGCTTCGAGCGCCTTGTTGGGTATCCAGCTGTCGGTCACGGTCATGGTGGCGAGGATAACACCTTCCTGATCGCGCAGAGCAATATCCTGACCTGCCTCAAGCTTGGCCGCAAATTCCTCGGAGACATCGAGCGTGATCGGCATCGGCCACAGGCTGCCATCGGTGAGGCGCATGTTTTCGACGACGCTGTCGTAATCAGCCTCCGACAGGAAACCCTTGAGTGGGTTGAACCCGCCGTTCATCAGCAACTCGAGATCGCAAATCTGGCGGGGGGTCAGGTCGTGGCTGACCAGATCGCCTGCTTCGCTCTTCAGTTTTTGTGCAGAATCGTAGGAAACATATAGTTCGGGAATGGGCGCGAGGTTATTCAGCATTTGTTCTCTCTTCGGCTTGTCGCAGGGCCGAAATATGGCCCGATTGCCGCTTCTTAGGCGGTGTATATGGCGAAACTCTAGCATGGCAGGCGAAAACCGCAGGAAATACTGCGATTGTTGCCTTTTTGACGTCATGGACCGTTTATCTGCCGAGGGGTCTCTGTCCCGGGGCCCACCTGCCGATTTTTCAGGCGGTCTCGGTCACTTCTGCGCCGTATCCCAGCGGCAGCGAAGTGTCCTTGCCTGCAACATCGCCCACTTCGGACAGAAAACGCTCCGCCTCCAGCGCAGCCATGCAGCCCATGCCGGCGCTCGTGACCGCCTGCCGGTATTTGTGATCGGTCAGATCGCCGGCTGCAAAAACGCCGGGAATGGAAGTCTCGGTGCTGTCGGGTTTGGTGACCACGTAGCCGCCCATATGCGTCTCGAGCGTGTCCTTGACCAGCTCGTTCGCAGGGGCATGACCGATCGCGACAAACACGCCCTTGCAGGGTATATCAGTGATTTCCCCTGTTTTGGTGTGCTTTACCTTGATGCCCTCTACGCCAAGGGGGCTATCGGTACCGTAGACCTCTTCGAGTTGATGGAACCATAGCGGCGTGATCTTGGGGTTTTTCATCAGACGGTCGATCAGGATCTTCTCGGCGCGCAATTCGTCGCGGCGGTGGATCAGGGTCACTTTTGACGCGAAATTGGTGAGGAAAAGGGCCTCTTCCACGGCTGTGTTGCCGCCGCCGATGACCACGATCTCCTGACCGCGGTAGAAGAAGCCATCGCAGGTGGCGCAGGCTGAGACGCCGAAGCCCTTGAACTTATCCTCTGTCTCGAGGCCTAACCATTTGGCGCGCGCGCCTGTCGCGAGAATGACCGCATCGGCCACATAGGTCGTGCCGCTGTCGCCGGTTGCCACGAAAGGCCGCTTGGACACATCCAGATTTGTGATGATGTCGCCGATGATTTCCGTGCCCATCGCCTTGGCGTGAGCTTCCATGCGGATCATCAGATCAGGGCCCTGCACTTCGGTATCGCCGGGCCAGTTCTCGACCTCGGTTGTAGTTGTGAGCTGGCCACCCGGCTCTATGCCCTGCACGAGGATCGGATCGAGCATGGCGCGGCTGGCATAGACGCCTGCAGTGTAACCTGTGGGGCCGGAGCCGATGATCAAAAGCTTGGTTTTGCGTGTCTCGGCCATGGGGGCACCTTTACGTGGAAGAATCTGTTCGCATGAATATAGACGCAGGCGTTGCATTCTTAAACCCCTGCGGAATGGGCTGCGCTGCTCGGTCTGGGCTGGACCCGATCGAGACTGCGGGAATATCACCCCGAGATGTCGGG
>JAGXHD010000179.1 GCA_024636395.1 Sulfitobacter sp. | reverse complement strand
GCCGGGATCGGGACCATGGCCGCTGATGATCCTCCGGTGATGACCGTCGGCGGTATCAACCACAATCGCATATGTTACGACCTTGGGATCAGGCGATCAGAATGGAGTTTGTTCTGGGACCCGTCAGCATTCGAAGCAGGTGGAAAACACGGTGCGTCGTTTTCTCTATCCTCATCGGTTCCAGACTAGGCGCAAATTGGGGATCAATAAGTGCCCTAGAGATCCTCTTCACGCTCAGTTGCACTTTCGAAGCTTTGTTCGGGCGCGCAGTCTCATGAATGAGCGGCGTCGGAAATTCAGGACGACTTCAACATCTGCTGTAAAGGGCCAGCACAAAGGGGGTGTTTTGGGAAAAACCTCGCCCTTAGCGTCGAGGGCGGTAGCAAGCCATACGGTAGTGTTTGCGCGGCGAAGGCGTCAGGCTGGATGATGTGTCACGAAAAGGTGACGGCGGGCTACAGCGCGTGCTCGTTTGCGGTGGACCGGATTGCACGGAGCGGCGATTGGCATTTTGGCCTGTCTGCCGCTTGTAGGTGTCCGTGCCGCGTGACGTCCGAGTGTGTGTTCTTATCAAACGCGCAAGCTTTTAAGGCAGTGCGGAACCCCTCTGCAGAGTTGCAGGGCCTTGGCTGGCTCCGTGTACCCGGTGAATAAACTAAGGTTTATAGGCATCTGCAGCAGGTTTAAGCGGTCCGATTTAAACTTTCGTTGAGTGGTGAACGGCAAATTCGTTCCTTTATCCGGAGCATCCCAACGACACCAAGCCGATCAAGGCCGTGTTCGAGAATACCCTCACGGGACCACATCTTGAAGGAACTACAACATGAAACTTAACCTCACAGTCTCCGCTCTTGTCCTCGCATTGGCCGGCACCGCAACTTTCGCGCAAGGCATGGAAGGGCATCAGATCGGCTACAACGACGAGAGCCAGTCGGCATCCACTTTCTCCACCAGAAGCGGCGAGCAACTCGTGATCATCGAGACACGCGACACCTTTGAAGCGGGCAATCTGCGCGCCGAAGAGGCCGACGACGTCACGGTTACGGTCTATCCATCGACACCCAACGAGCGTTATGACCAGCGCCCCACACGGTAAGCGATAACGACCACGCGTCCGCCCCGTCTCGGGGCGGACGCCAGCGATCCGCGTCCGCATTCACGCATAGCTGCTGTGCGTTGTAATCCGATCCGTTCGCCATATCTAGCAGTGGGTGTAATGATTGGATGTAAGTTATGGATCGGAATAAGAGAATCGGCCTTTGGGCCATCGTGCTGCTGCAATTCAATGCAGCAGTTTTTTTTATTTCAAACATTGTATTTGAGACTTTGAACATCGAGCCTTGGCTGCTGGATTGGAACATGCGTGAGTATCAGCAGGTATTTCAGGCCGTCGGGCTTTTGCTCGGCGTGGTGCTTGGCTGGATCGTCATGCGAATGGGCCTCAAGCGCACGCGCCTCGTGGAATCCAAACTGCGCCAGTGCACCATGGAATTCTCTTTTTTGATGGAGGAGCATTTTACCGAATGGAATCTTACGTCGGCAGAGCGCGACATTGCGCTTTTCCTCGTGAAAGGCTTGAGTACGCGCGAGATCGCTGAGATGCGCGGCACATCCGAGGGTACTGTGAAGGCCCAAACCAACGCGATTTACCGGAAGGCCAAGGTGACTGGGCGCCCACAGTTGTTGAGCCTGTTCATCGAGGATCTCATGGAGGATGCGCTGATGCCTGCCGCCCGCCCGCGGCGCTCGGAGGCGATGGGTATCGGAGTGGCGGCCTGACGGGCGGTAGATCCTGCCTGCAGATGAGGCCGGATTTTGCCTGCTCTGGACGGTTTTCCTGGTCGCGACAGTCACGGTCCATTGAAGGAAGAAGCAGGGATTGTGCGGCATGGGGTTGCCGCGGGCTGTACTTATGGTTCGGGCGTCTCAAGGCTATGCCTGAGCTTTCCGGTTCTATCAGCGCAGGCCCGCTCGGGGCAGGCACTTGGCAAAGAAATGCCCGCTACGCCCAACTAATCCCTTGACGCCCCAAACCCCCTCGCATATTCCGCAGACACGCTTTGAGGGTTCGCCCGCAAAGATGCAGCAGGCGGTTGTAGCTCAGTTGGTTAGAGTATCGGCCTGTCACGCCGAGGGTCGCGGGTTCGAGCCCCGTCAACCGCGCCACTGCTGCTTTAAAAGGCCTCCCCTCGGGGAGGTCTTTTTGCATTCTGGTACAATGATGTATGGAAGCGGCTTTCGCTGCGCCGCTTCAGGCGCCGTAACCCAAAGTGGCTTCGATCTCGGGATCGAGCTGGCTTTGCATCCACTCGGTATCGGTGGCATCCCAAGCGTCCGGTGCAGGCGCACGATCCTTTATCGCGGGGGTCCAGCGGTTCCCCATGCGGCGCGTGACAGGGGCATAGCCGCGCTTGGTGGTTGCCACGCCGAACTGTGCGGACAGATCGGCCAGAAAGGCCTCCGGCGCGGCAGTGAAGGCTTCGAGCGAGACATAGACCACTGACGCTCCGCGTGCGCGCATGCCCAAGAGCGCGCGGTGCTTGAGATTGCGCATGGCGAAGATATTCTCGAAGCGAACGCCGGTGATCGGATGACGATCCCATTGCATCTCGTATCCCTGCGGAAGCAGGCGGGGCGGGATGTTGTTGAAATAGCCGATCCGGTCGACTTGCGATTCCCAAGGGCTGCGTAGAAAGTCGTGAAAGCTCAGCGCTTGCACAGCCGGGGAGGCATGCCAAGGGCGTTTGTAGAGCGAATGTGCCCAGCTTTGCGGATTGCGGACCGCGACGATGGTCAGGAAGGTCGGCGGGCAGGCGATCATGGCGGGAAATCCGTGCTTCCAGCCGAGCGCCTCGGTTTTGCGCAGCTGGAGGGATTCGTTCACGATCTTGCGGATCACATTGGTGCCGCAGCCCCGCTCCCCAAGCACCTGAAACCGGTCAACGGGCGCATCGCTGGCCTTGTGAATGTGCCAGCCGGTGCGCTGCATATCCGTAGCCATCCCGGCGCAGACATCGGCAAATTCAGCGGTCCGGGGCGCGTGTGCCATTGTCATTTTGCATCTCTCGCGGCTTACTGCATCTCGAACCCGCAGTGTGAGCAATCGCGCGGGAAAAGAAAAGAAGGAAGAGGCATGCAGACAGTAGCAGCGATCACCATGGTGCGCGACGATGCGTTTTTTCTGCGGGCGTGGCTGGCGCATTACGGCGAGATGTTCGGGCGCCAGAACTGCTATGTCATCAACCACGGTTATGGTGCGGAGGTGGCAGAGCTCGCGGCGGGCTGCAACATCATCGGCATCCCCGGCGATCCACACAAGAATTTCGACGTCAAGCGCTGGTCGCTGCTGAACAATCTGTTGGGTGGGCTGCGCCGCTATTACCGCCACGTGATTGTCGGCGATGTGGACGAGCTGGTTGTGGTGGACCCTGCGTCAGGCGTCAATCTTTTGGAGTATCTCGAGAAAGCATCGGACAAGCGCGTGCTGACGCCGCTGGGGCTGGAGGTGATCCACCGTATCGACCTCGAGCCCGAGGCGATCATCGACAAGATCATCGGCCCACGCCGCCACGTGCGCCCCGCGCCACATTATTCAAAACCCTGCATC
The DNA here is from genome assembly GCA_024636395.1 of Sulfitobacter sp. Classification (GTDB taxonomy): domain Bacteria; phylum Pseudomonadota; class Alphaproteobacteria; order Rhodobacterales; family Rhodobacteraceae; genus JAGXHD01. The sequence goes on along the minus strand of JAGXHD010000179.1, from coordinate 6,071 downwards.
ATTTCGGCGCCTGTCAAAGTCTCGCGCGGGGGGCATTTCTCGCAATACGCCAAGCTGCATGCGCCCGATGATCTGTACCTGATGCACATCAAGTTTTGTGATTTCGCGCAATATGCGCACGCGATGGACCGCCGCAATGCCGTGACCCGCGAGATGGGCGACGACATCAAGGGCACGGCGATCGGGCGGCACTGGTTTGGCGAGGCGCGCGGGGAGGACCGCGCGGTGTTCGAGCGGTTCGCTCAGCTCAAGCTCGAGGAGGGCTTTGACCTCGGGACCATTCGCAAGCGCATGCACCGCTCGTTCAAGGCGCGCGGCGATACCGGGCTTTTTGAGTTCAACCGGCCCAAATACGACACTCAATATCTGCTGCCGGAGCGGTTCAACGGAGTGATCTAGCGCTAATTGAGGCGTGAGAAGAACTGCCAGATGAACGGACCCGCGTCCACCTCCCGGCTGGCGGGGCCGAGCAGGAACGTGAGGCGGGGGGCAGCACCGGGCCAGTTGTGGCCCTGACCTGTGAGATTGACCGATGAAAGCGGTGCGGCACAGCCCGTGTAGCGGGTGATCTGCGCGGCATCGGGACCTGGGATCTGATCGAAAACCTGCGCCGGGGCGGTGCCCGCACAGCGGTTGCGGCGCGACCAGAGCCTGAGGGTGTCCTGTATGGAGTGTAAGCCCGGAAACGTGCGGCGGGCGGGCAGGCCTTCAACAGGCACGATGGGATCGAGGGCACCGTGGATGAATAGTGCTGGCAGGGGAGCTGTGCCGACACAATCGCTGCCGCGCGGCTGGGTCATGGCGACCACCGCGATGGCGCGCAGGCGCGCAGGCGTGGAGCAGGCGAGGCGCAGCGCCATTGAGCCGCCGTTGGAATAGCCCGCGAGATAGACATGGGCGGGATCGGTCCCGAGATTTGCCGTGAGGCTGTCGATCAGCGCGGTGAGGTAGGCCACATCGCGGGAACCAGACGCATCGCGCCAACGTCGCCCGATGCCATTGGGATATGCCACGACAAAACCGTGGCGTTGAGCCAGTGCATCGAAGCCGGTTTTGCGCTGCATGATTCCGGCGGTGCCTGTTAGCCCGTGGAGCACGATGAGCAGCGGTGCGGGTGTGCCTGCGTCCGCGCGCCCGTCCGTGAGGATGAGCGCGCGCCCGTTGAATTGGGACTCAGAGCTTTGCGCTGTGGCAGGGGCCACAGAAAGCACCAGTGCCAGCGCCGCCGCCAGCGCACGCCACATCAGCCGCGTTTGTCTTCGACGAGGGCCTGCATCTGCTCGAGCGGCAGGTAGCCGCGCAACAGCTCGTCCTGCATCACAAAAGTCGGCGTGCCGGAGATTTGCAGCGCATCGGCGAGCGCGCGGGTTTGCACGATCTCGGCTGTGACCGCGTCGCTGTCCATCCGGGCCTCAATCGCGGGCATGTCGAGCCCGAATGTATTGCCCAGACGGCGCAGGGAGGGCAGGGTGATATCACCCTTGAAATCCATTAAAGCAGTGCCGATCGCCTCATAGCTGTCCCCGCCCGAAACCTGCTTGACCGCGACCGCGAAACGCGAGGCGAGCACGGATGCATCGCCGAGGATCGGCAGTTCTTTCACGATCCATTTGATGTTGCCATCACTCTCGAGCAATTCCGCCACTTCGCCATGCGCGCGTTTGCAATAGCCGCAGCGGTAATCGAGGAACTCGACGAGAACGATATCCCCATCCGGGTTGCCGCCCACGAAGGAATAGCCGTCGTCAAAGAGCGACGTGCTGTTTTGCGCCACAAGATCGAAATCGGCGCGCTCCTGATTTTCGGCCTCGCGGTTTTGCAGGATCTCGACGGCCTGCATGATCACTTCGGGGTTCTCGAACAGATAGGCCCGCACTTCGGCGCGAAAGAGCGCGCGCTCCTCCTCCGTCATGGGCGTGAGATCTTGGGCAAAAGCGCCTGTGGCGAGGGCGCCCAGCAGGGCGGTGGTGGTGATAAGGCGTTTCATATCTTTCACTTTCGTTTTTCGGCGCGTCTGGCATTTTTCTCGAGTCACCCGCCAATCACCACATCCACGGTCTGCTGCCAAGGGCCGCATCGCCCCGGTGGTGCACCGGTCTTGACGGCGTGAAGCGGATCGGGTGAAAGCGCATAAAGCAGTCTAGGAGCGAGAGCATGCGGAATTCAAGTAGGTCACGCGTCGATCCCTTTATTGTGATGGACGTCATGCAGGCCGCAAGTGCAGCGGAAGCCGCCGGGCGCCACATCATCCATATGGAGGTAGGCCAGCCCGGTACGGGGGCACCCTCGGGAGCCGCTCGGGCGCTGAGTGCGGCGATGCAGGAGGGGCCGCTGGGTTATACCGTGGCGCTGGGGCTGCCCGCATTGCGCCAGCGGATCGCGCGGATGTACGGCGACTGGTACGGCGTCGATCTCGATCCCGCACGCGTCGTGATCACGTCGGGATCCTCGGCGGGGTTCATCCTCGCGTTCACGGCCCTTTTCGACAGCGGCGACCGTGTCGGCATCGGCGCGCCGGGCTATCCCAGCTACCGCCAGATTTTAGGCGCTCTGGGGATGGTTCCGGTGGATCTGCCTACAGCGGAAGAGAACAGATACCAGCCTGTGCATGCCGATTTTGCGGGGATGGATTTGCGCGGGCTGCTGGTGGCCTCGCCCGCCAATCCGACCGGTACGATGCTCGACCGCGCGGCGATGGGCGCCTTGATCGAGGCGTGCGACGACACGGGCGCTTCGTTTATTTCCGACGAGATCTACCACGGGATCGAGTATGAGAAGAAGGCCGTGACAGCGCTGGAAATCACCGATGAATGCTATGTAATCAACAGTTTTTCCAAATATTTCAGCATGACGGGCTGGCGTGTGGGCTGGATGGTTGTGCCTGAGGCGCAGGTGCGTGTGGTGGAGCGGATTGCACAGAATATGTTTATCTGTGCGCCCCACGCCAGTCATGTGGCAGCGCTTGCGGCGATGGACTGCACGGATGAGCTTGAGGCAAATATGGACGTCTACCGCGCCAACCGCGCGCTGATGCTGGAGGGGCTGCCGCTCGCAGGCTTTGATCGGATCGCGCCGCCCGACGGCGGGTTTTACGTCTATGCTGACGTGAGCGCGATCACCAATGACAGCCGTGCGCTGGCAGCGGAGATTCTGGAAAAAGCGGGGGTGGCGGTGACGCCGGGCCTCGATTTTGATCCCGCCCGCGGGCATAAGACATTGCGGTTTTCCTATGCGCGCAGCACCGATGATATCCGGGAGGGGCTGCTGCGGCTCGCGACATTCATGCAAGCACGCTGATCTGCTGGACCGGGGCGGGGCACGGATGCTATGATACGCTCAAAGCGCCACATATAAACGGGTGGCCGGAGCAGTCATGAAGAAATTTTTAATAAGCCTTATCATTGCCTTATGGGTCGCTCCTCATGTGATGTCTCAAGAGCTTTCGGCGCTTGCGCGGGTCGATCCCGAGGCGAGCACCGTGGCCGATGGCTGGTTCGGGCGCACCGATATCACGCTGCGTCTGAGCCAAGGGGTGCCCTTCAGGGTGTTTACGCTCGATGCACCGGCGCGGCTGGTGGTGGATTTTCGCGAAGTGGATTTTGACGGTCTGCGCGCCGATGATCTGCTGGGCGAAGGCGGGCGCGTGTCCGCGATGCGCTTTGGCGCATTCCAGCCAGGATGGTCGCGCATGGTGGTGGATCTGGGGGAGCCGATGTTGCCGCGCGAGATCGGCATGCCCGTGGATCCTGACACCGGACGCGCGACGCTGCAGATCACGCTCGAAGCGGTTGAGGCGGAAGTGTTTGCCACGGCTTCCGGCGCGCCCGTGGACCCAAACTGGACGCCTGCGTTTTTGCGTGCGGCTCCTCCGCCGCGTGAGGGGGCGGACAGATTTACGGTGGTGCTCGATCCCGGCCATGGCGGCATCGATCCGGGCGCTGAGAACGAGGGATTGAACGAAAAGGAGCTGATGCTCAGCTTTGCGCGGACGCTTGCCGAAGTCCTACGGCGGGCGGGTGTCGAGGTGGTGTTGACGCGCGATGACGATGTGTTTGTCTCGCTTCAGAGCCGTGTGGCAATTGCGCACCGGGCCCATGCGGATTTGTTCATCTCTTTGCATGCCGACAGTTTGAGCCAGGGCGGGGCGCGGGGGGCGACGGTTTACACCCTGTCGGACGAGGCCAGCGATACTGCGACCGAGCATCTGGCCGCACGGCACAACCGCTCCGACATTATCGCGGGAGCTGACCTGACCGGATCGGACGATCAGGTTGCACAGGTATTGCTGGATCTGGCGCGGCAGGAGACTGGTCCGCGCTCCGCCGCACTGGCGATGACGCTGGCGGAAGGAATGGCGGCAGCGGGCGGCCCGATGAACAACCGGCCCCTGCGCGAGGCAGGATTTTCGGTACTCAAATCCGCCGATATCCCGTCGGTTCTGGTCGAGATTGGTTTTCTCAGTTCAAAGCGTGATCTGGCCAATATCGGCGATCCGATCTGGCGGCAGGGGATGGCGGAGGGCATGGCGCGCTCCTTGCTGAAATGGCGCGACGAAGATGCAGCGCGGGCGACCTTGGTGCGGCAATAGCGCCAGCACCCCAAAAGAGCTGATTCTAGGCGGTATTTCGCCCCCGTCGGCACCGCTTGCCTTTTGACCATTCCGGTCAGCAGGCGTATACACTGGTCAATTCAAACAGCCATTTAAGGAGCTGTCGCGCGTGTTCAGGGTGATCCTATCGTTCTTCGGGGGTATTTTCACCACCCTCACCATGTCTGTGGGCATGGTTGCCCTGACCGTTGGTGCGGTGTTCTGGATGTGTGGCCGTGATCTGCCGAGCCACGAATCTCTTGCGCAATACACGCCGCCCACGATTAGCCGGATCTATTCGGGGCAGGGCCGCCTGATTGATGAATTCGCAAAGGAGCGGCGCTTGTTCGCGCCCGCCAACACGATCCCGGATCTGGTCAAGCAGGCATTTATCTCCGCCGAGGACAAGAATTTCTATGAGCATGACGGCTATGATCTGCGGGGGATCGGCGCGGCGGCTGTTGATGCGGTCAAATCGCGTGGTCAGGACGTGCGCGGGGCCTCTACGATCACCCAGCAGGTGATGAAGAACTTCCTGCTGTCGGGCGATCGCCGGGCCGAGCGGAAGATCAAGGAAATCATCCTCGCCGCGCGCCTTGAGGAGACGCTGGACAAAGAAAAGATCCTCGAGCTTTATCTCAACGAGATTTTCCTTGGACAAAACAGTTATGGCGTAGCGGCGGCTAGCCAGACCTATTTCAACAAGACGCTGAGCGAGCTTGCGCCCCACGAGGCCGCGACGCTGGCGAGCCTGCCTAAAGCGCCGTCAGATTACCATCCGGTGCGGCGTAAGGACCGGCTGATGGCACGTCGCAATTTCGTGCTGCGGGAGATGAAGGAAAATGGCTTCCTGACCGAGGCTGTCTACCAGAGTGAGCGCGACATGCCCCTGCGCTCGGTGCAGAACGGTGATTTCGAGAGCTTCAAGATTGATCTGCCGCCGCGTGATTATTTCACCGACGAGATTCGCCGCCAGCTGTCTGAAAACTTTGGCGAGGGCGAATTCTTTACCGGTGGTTTGACCGTGCGGGCGACCATCGACAATGAGATGCAGCCGATTGCGGCCGACGCGCTGCGCCGAGAGCTGGAAGCCTTTGACCGTGGGCGCGGCGTGTGGCGCGGCACGGGCGAGACACTGCCGGCGGAGGCGCTGGTGGACGAGGCGACATGGCGCGAGGCGCTCGCCGCGCTGCGCGTTCCGCGGGACATCATGCTGGAGACGCAATGGTTTCCCGCCGTCGTGCTCGAAGTGAGTGGGCAGGGCGCGCGACTGGGTATCGAGAGCGTCGAAGACGAAGAGGGCGGCAACTGGGTCTCGCCTGCGGATATGGAATGGGCGCGTGCGCGCAAATCAGATGGCAACCTTGGGTCGCGCGGCGATCTAGTCGAGGTGGGTGACGTCGTGCTGGTGCGCCGCATGGTGACGGATACGGACGGATCGTTTATCCGCTGGACTCTGCGGCAGGTGCCGGAAGTGCAGGGC
>JAGXHD010000178.1 GCA_024636395.1 Sulfitobacter sp. | reverse complement strand
GGTGTGTCCAACGGCTTCCCGCGCGAGGCGGGCTTTGACATTACCGTGGCCTCCGAGGTCATGGCGATCCTGTGTCTGGCCAAGAACCTTGGCGACTTGCAGGAGCGGCTGGGGGCGATGATCGTGGCGTATCGCCGTGACCGGACACCGGTCTATGCGCGTGATATCAAGGCGGATGGCGCGATGACTGTGCTGCTCAAAGATGCGATGCAGCCCAATATCGTGCAGACGCTGGAGAACAATCCGGCCTTCGTGCACGGTGGACCGTTTGCCAACATCGCCCATGGCTGCAACTCCGTAATCGCGACGACGACGGCGCTGAAACTTGCGGACTACGTCGTAACGGAGGCGGGCTTCGGGGCTGATCTGGGCGCGGAAAAGTTCCTGAACATCAAGTGCCGCAAGGCGGGTATCGCGCCCTCCGCCGTGGTGCTGGTGGCTACAGTGCGCGCGATGAAGATGAACGGCGGCGTGCCCAAGGCCGATCTGGGCGCCGAGAACGTGGATGCGGTCAAGAGTGGCTGTGCCAACCTCGGGCGGCATATCGAGAACCTGAAATCCTTTGGTGTGCCTGTGGTCGTGGCGATCAATCATTTCGTCACGGATACGGACGCAGAAGTGCAGGCGGTCAAGGACTATGTGGCGACCCAAGGCGCCGAGGCGGTGTTGTCGCGGCACTGGGAACTCGGCTCGGAAGGGTCCGCCGATCTGGCGCGTAAAGTTGTCGAGACCGTCGAGAAAGGCGAGGCGAAGTTCGCGCCGATCTACCCCGACGAGATGAGCCTTGCCGACAAGATCAATACCATCGCGACCAAGATCTACCGCGCGGATGCGGCCGTGATGGACAACAAGATCCTGAAGCAGCTGAGCGACTGGGAAGATCAGGGATACGGTAAACTACCGGTGTGCATGGCAAAGACGCAGTACAGCTTTACCACCGATCCCGAAATGCGCGGCGCGCCGACCGGTTTTACCATACCCGTACGCGAAGTGCGTCTGAGTGCGGGAGCAGGGTTTGTCGTGGCGATCTGCGGCGAGATCATGACCATGCCGGGTCTGCCGCGCGTACCTTCGGCCGAGAGCATCAAGCTCAACGCGGATGGGGACGTGGAAGGGTTGTTCTGATCTATCAGGACTGATGCGAGGGGCGGGACATTGGGGAAGCTCGATGTCCCGTTTCGGCCTTGGGGCCGTGAGTTTTCGGAAAAATGAAGAAGAGGTGCTGCGAGATGACGGCGACGGTGATTGATGGCAAGGAATTTGCGGCGCGGGTGCGGGCGCAGGTGGGCATGCATGTGGCACGGCTGAAGACGGATCATGGGATCACGCCGGGGCTGGCGGTGGTGCTGGTGGGAGAAGATCCTGCCTCGGAGGTTTATGTCCGCTCTAAGGGGAAGATGACTGTCGAAGTGGGCATGAAATCGGTCGAGCACCGGCTGGATGCGGATACGTCACAAGCGGATCTGTTGAAAGTCATCGAGGATCTGAACAATGATCCCGAGATCCACGGCATTCTGTGCCAGTTGCCACTGCCCAAGCATCTGAACGAAGATCTAATCATCAACTCCATTGACCCAGCCAAAGATGTGGACGGTTTTCATATCTCCAACGTGGGACTTTTGGGCACCGGACAGAAGAGCATGGTGCCCTGCACGCCGCTGGGCTGTCTGATGATGCTGCGCGATCATCATGGCTCGATCTCCGGGATGAATGCAGTTGTGATCGGGCGGAGCAATATCGTGGGCAAGCCCATGGCGCAGCTTTTGCTGAATGACAGCGCTACAGTGACCATTGCGCATAGCAGAACCAAGGATCTGGCCGATGTCGTGCGGCGTGCTGATATCGTCGTTGCCGCCGTTGGGCGGGCGGAGATGGTGCCTGGCGACTGGATCAAGCCGGGTGCGACCGTGATTGACGTCGGGATCAATCGGCTGGACGCACCCGAGCGTGGTGCGGGCAAGACGCGACTGGTTGGGGATGTGGACTATGACAGCTGCGCCGCTGTGGCGGGCGCGATCACGCCGGTGCCGGGCGGCGTGGGGCCGATGACTATCGCCTGTCTGCTGGCAAACACGGTCACCGCCTGTTGCCGGGCGAACGGTTTGCCAGAGCCTGAAGGCTTAACCGCCTGAAAAAACGGCATGCATCGTTCGCTTATGTGCGGCGATGCGGCCTGCGCGTGCGGCGCTCACGAGGTCCCACAGGACATAGAGCGAGAGGAGATGGATCGGGCTGAACGTCCCGTCCCGGTGAGCAAGAATGTCCGCAGTGCCGCGAGAGAAGCCGGTTGTTTCAGCGGGGCACGGGGACCATCGTGCCTTGGAGAATGGCGATGAGCGTCTGCTGGCCGTCGTGTTCTGCGTGGACTTCGGCGGTGACGACACTCAAACGCTTGCCCGGCTTGATGACCTGGCCCGTCGCGATGAGGCGGTCCCCGCGGGCGGGTGCCAGAAGGTTGATTTTGATCTCGGCGGTGACAACTTCCATATTGAGCGGCAGCATCGTGAGGGCGGCGTAGCCTGCCGCGCTGTCGCCGATCGAAAATGTGAGGCCCGCGTGGCCGAAGCCTTGCTGCTGGCGTGTACCGGGCAGGATGGGCGCGGTGATGCGCACGAGGCCGGGCGTGATTTCGGTGAGTTCTGCGCCGAGGGTTTGCATCATGGTTTGCGCGGCAAAGCTGTCGGTGATGCGGGCAAGGGCTTCGGGGGTCATGGGCTACCTCGGCATGGGAATGGCGGTGGGATGGGGGCCGGTCAAGACGGCGACGGCCTGCGGGTGCATCAGATCGCGTAGCACCGGAGTCTGGGCGCGCAGGCCACCGGTATAGGTGCCGTACGCGGGCAGGATCACGCGGTCTGCATCGATAAGGAACGCCGCGCGGGTTACGGTGCGGCCGCGCAAGGATACGGTCGCTTTGGGGTGGTAATGGCCCGAGATTTCACCGCTCGCGCCGCTGCGCGCGATATGGCGGAAGATCAGCGGCGTGATGGGCAGCTCGGCCAAATGCGCGCCGCCGAATTCGATGGGGCCGGGATCATGGTTGCCCTCGATCCAGACCCAGCGTCGCCCCGCCTGCAGGCGAAAGATCCACTGGCGCTCCTCCTCGCGCAGGGCTTGAGAGGCGGCAATATCGTCGAAGCTATCGCCCAGACAAACGACCGTACGCGCGTCACTGAGCGCCAGATCGGCGGCGAGGCGGGTGAGCGTGTCGCGGGTCTCGTAGGGGGGCAGAGCCGCACCACCGCGCCGCGCGATCCGCTCGGATTTGCCCAAATGCAAATCGGAGACGACGAGCACCCCCCGTGCGGGCCACCACAGCGCGCCGGATCCCGGCGCGGTGAGGGTAGCGCCAGCAAGGGTGAAATCATATCCATTCATTGCCCGAGGTTTGGAAGATTATCGCGGGCGCTGCAAGGGCGTGATCAGTAACCTACGCGCCAGCGCGGTTTGTCGGAGGGGGCGGGTGTAATCTGAGCGAGGCCCGATCGCTCCATCAGCCGGCGCGATTCCTCGGCCAGAAGGCGCTCCTCCGCGTCGCCCTTGACCGGTACGCGGCCCATTTCGAGAAACAGCGGCGCCGAAAGTGGCGTGACGCGGGGCAGTATCAGATGGTCGATGCGGCCTCGCGTGCGGGCTAGCATTTCCTCGATGCGGCCAAAATCCACGAGCCCGCGCAGGGCCTCCTCGCGGGTGATCTGCAGCATCAGATGGTCGGGATCGTATTTCGTCAGCGTGTCGGAGAGGATGTCGGAGCTAAACGTGGCCTGCCGCCCCGATTTGCGCGCCTGAGGTGAGTTACGCTCGATGAGACCCGCGATGGTGGCTGAAGCGCGAAACGTGCGCTTCATCACGGCATTGCCCGCGAGCCAAGTCTCCATGCCGCTCAGAAGAGCGTCCGGATCCAGCAGGGCGGCGGCATCGCTGACCGGGTCGATCGACCAGATAAGGGTGGCGTAGTCTGTGGCGACGAACCCGAGGGGGCTGAGCCCCATCTCCTCCATCCGCTTGGTGAGCAGCAGGCCCAGCGTTTGCTGGCCGTTCCGACCGGCGAAGCCGTAGATCACGGTCTGGGCGCGACCATCGTGGGGGAAGCTCTCGATGAGCAGGTGGCCGGGACGGGGCAGCTGGCTGTGGGTGCGCTGAAGCTCTAGCCACTGCGCCGTGTGGCGCGGCAGTTCGGGCCAGCTGGGTTGGGTGAACATGCGCTGGACACGGGCCGACAGCTGGGTCGAGGTGGCGAATTTGGTGCCCATGAAGGTGGCGACCTTTGGCTTCTTGGCGCTGTCGCGCGAGACTTCGACGGTCATCTCGCGCAGGCCCTCGTATTTCACGATCTGACCGCCGATCAGAAACGTATCGCCGGGGGTGAGCGTGGCGGCAAAGCCTTCTTCGATTTCGCCCAAGGGCTTGCCGCCGCGGTTACGCTTCATTCGGACCTTGAGGGTATCAGTGTCCTGTATGGTGCCGATGTTCATGCGGATCGCGCGGGTGGCGCGCGGGTCGCGCAGCTGCCACAAGCCGTCCGCGCGCTGGATCAGGCGCTGCCAGCGGTCGTAGGCGCGCAGTGCGTAGCCGCCGGTGGCGCAGAAATCGAGGCAGGCATCGAACTGCTTACGCGTCAGGGTACTGTAGGCTCCTGCGGACGTGACTTCGGCAAAGAGCATATCTGCCGCAAAGGGCCCCGCGCAGGCTGTGATCAGGATGTGCTGGCACAGCACGTCGCGGGGGCCTGCGCCGCGCGGGTCGCCGTCGAGATCGCCGTCGAGGACAGCTTCAAGGGCGGCGACACATTCGACCACCTCGAACCGGTTGGCAGGCACGAGCAGGGCCTTGGAGGGTGCATTGTAGCGGTGATTGGCACGGCCGATACGCTGGACGAGGCGTTTGACATTCTTGGGAGCGCCGATCTGGATGACCAGATCGACATCGCCCCAGTCGATGCCGAGATCGAGGGAGCCGGTACAGACGATGGCGCGGAGTTCGCCGCGTACCATTGCCGCTTCCACGCGGGCGCGCTGCTCGCGGTCGAGGCTGCCGTGGTGGATGCCGATGGGCAGGCTTTCTTCATTGGCGAGCCAGAGCTTGTGAAAGAAGATCTCGGCCTGCGCGCGGGTGTTGTGGAAGATGAGCGTGGTGTTGAGCCTTCACCTGTGCGAGCACGGCCGGAATGGCATAGGCCGCGCCGCCGCCCGACCATGGCGGGGCCTCGTCCGTGTGCAGCATCTTGATGTCGGGAGCCGGGCCGGGGTCGGCGTTGAGGATCTCGCAGGGATCTGGATGCCGGGCCATGAGATGGGCGATGGCGGCTGGATCCTCGACCGTGGCCGAGAGGCCGACACGCTTGAGATCGGGGCAGATTGCATTGAGGCGCGCGAGGGCCAGCATCATCTGATCACCGCGCTTGCTCTCGGCCAGTGCGTGGATTTCGTCGATCACCACGCGTTTTAGACCCCCAAACATGCGCGGGGCGTCCTCGTAGCTCACGAGGAGCGCGAGGCTTTCGGGGGTGGTCAGAAAGATGTGGGGCGGATCGGCGCGCTGGCGCTTGCGCAAGGATGCCGTGGTATCGCCGGTGCGCTCCTCGATGCGGATGTCTAGGCCCATTTCATCCACTGGCGTGCGCAGGTTGCGTTTGATGTCGGCGGCCAGTGCCTTGAGCGGGGAAATGTAGAGCGTGTGCATGCCCTTGTGCGGAGCCTGCGCGAGATCGATGAGTGTCGGCAGAAAGCCCGAGAGTGTCTTGCCGCCACCGGTGGGGGCGATGAGCAGCAGGGCGGATGCGTCGGCACGGTCGAGCATTTCCTGCTGGTGGGGGTGGATGGACCAGCCTTTGGTGGCGAACCAGTTTTGGAAGATTTGGGGGAGTTGGCGCATGGGACGAAAGATAGCGCGCAGGTCGAGGGGCGCCATGGGTAAAAGTGTTACACAGGCCGAGAGCTGGGAAATGGGTGAATTAGGAGATTGAAGGGGGAGGCTCGCCCCTATCGCTTTGCACTGCGCGGTTTCAGGTTGCCGATTTGGGTCTGGATGGTTTCGGGGAGGGTGGTATCAGCATCTTTCGGGGCTGCGTCGAGGGCGCTAGCGATGTCTTTGACCAGAATGGCGATGGTGTTGTCCGGTGCATAGCCGTCGCGTGCGAATTCGATGCTGTTGAAGCCAGAGGCGAACCAATTCTGACCCGATGAGGTGTGGATGAGATCCAGCAGCGCACTGATGTCGAGACCTGCGTCATCGGCCCAATCGAGCACAAGCCTGGTCATGGCCGTGTTCGAGGCGGCGAGCAGGTTATTCAGCACCTTTGCCTGCATGCCCGACCCGTAGTCGCCCATGCGGTGGAAATGCTTGCCCATTGCGCTGAACAGCGGTTGTGCGGCGTCGAGATCGGAGGCGTCGCCGCCGAGCATGAAGCTCAGGCGGCCTTCGCGCGCAGCGATCTGGGCGCCTGACATAGGCGCGTCGATCAGGGCGATGTGCGACGGGATGCGAGCGCGCAGGGACATGACGTAGCGCGGCGATAGGGTTGAGCAGATGATGATGCGGATGAGGCTTGGGATCGCGGCAAAATTCTGTTCGCCGAAAAGCACTGCTTCGGTTTGCTCTATGTCGCGGACGACGGTGATGAGCGTATCGAGCTCTTCGGAGAATACGGCAATGTCATCTGTGATGTGGGGGCTGTCCATCGGTACGACATCATAGCCGCGGGCGGGCAGGCCTGCGGCGCGCAAGGCTGCGAGCATTGGTGCACCCATGCGGCCACAGCCCGCGACACCCGTGCGCGAGCGCACTTAGACTGCTCCCCGGCTGGAGCGCATTATTTCACGATGTGTTCGTCTTTGACGAACATGTTGGCCCAGGCGCGGTCCATGAGTTCGGGCGACATCTGGTAGGGAATGCCCTCGAATTCGCAGATCGCGATGATCTGGTCGATCAGGAAAATCGGCTGATAGTTGGCGTAGACGTTGTTGATTGTGGGATACTTGTTTTTCAGCAGGTGAATGAGGGTAGCTTCGTCCAGCGGCATGCCGCGCTTTTTCGCGACCATGGCGAAGATCTTGAGAAAGTTCGCCTGATTTGGACCGTCGATCTTGATCTTGAAGAAGATCCGCCGCAGGGCGGCGGTGTCGAAGATCTCGTTCGGGTGGAAGTTGGTCGAGAAGATGACCAGTGTGTCAAAGGGTACTTCGAATTTCTCGCCCGATTGAAGGGCGAGGATATCCTTGCTCTCCTCCAGTGGGACGATCCAGCGGTTAACGATGCTTTGCGGTGGCTCTTTCTGGCGACCAAGGTCGTCGACGATGAAGATGCCGCCGGTGGATTTGAGC
>JAGXHD010000177.1 GCA_024636395.1 Sulfitobacter sp. | reverse complement strand
GATCAGGACGGGTGTGTAGCGTGCGCCCGACAGGAATCCGAGGAAATAGCCCGAGGTGACAATGGCCAGTTCGGTCGCAGAAAAGTTCTCGATCCCACCACGCAAGCCGATCAGGGTAAAATGCATGCCGTTGCCCAGCATGATCAGGACAATGCCAAGCAGAAGAGCCCAGACGCCGGATAGTACATTGAACATGGAAAACCCTTCCCGCTGCGCGGCCTCTCCGCGTTGGAGACAAGTTGACGATAGTGCGTCATTCTTGCTTTCGCTGCAGCGCCGCATACGTTTCCGTTTGCGACATGTATTCCTGATAACGCGTTGTGGATTCTCATTCGCACGACAAGCAGGAATTTCAGCGTGTGCGGTCGGTTGCGAGCAGCCAGCATCTTTTCGGAGCTCGTATGGGCTCTTTGCTCAATGCGATTGTAGAAATTCGGCATCCCAGCCCCGTAGCTGCTTTGCGTTTACCTGTGTGGAAACCGCCGCGCCGTATTGAAATCAGGCGACCTTGTTGCGCCTCGCCCCAGTCAGAAAGCTTTGAGTGAAGAAGACGTAGGCAACCAGAACCTAGCGAAATCAATCATATCGCGGATCATATCTGGTTGTCGGCGTGTAACGCTTATGATGCTGTATATTTTCTGGTGCGCGGGATAGATTTGTGACGTTTACTTGCCGACCAACCGTTTTGAGTAAATGCGGGAGAGCCCATCGCCACGTCAGATTTATGCCGGTCGCTACTTTGGCGAAGCGTCCTTTCGCATCTTAACGGGCCGGGCACCGTCGGGCGAAAATACATGCTTCCTGAACCGGCCCTTTTCATTACGTGTAGCATACGACTTCCGACAAACGATCTTGCCGGAATTCTGCGGTGCAGAAAGGGTGGCTGTCAGGATTTCACCAAATTGTCTGAACAAGCGTTTGCTCATGCAGCTAGGTCTGTACCGTTATAGAGATATGGCGGTTTGCGGAAATGCAGGCGGCCGGTGGAGTGTCACCTGGCCGCCTCGACCAGCTACCTTCCGTTAGGATGGTTCCCGCTCACGCATCCAATGGTCACTCTTTGCGCAGAGGGTCGAAGGTTTGTGTGATGGGTCATCTTTTAATTGTTCGGTCGCGCGTGCGTTCAAATACGCGAAGACTGCGACGAAACCGAGTGTACCGAAAGCCAATATTGCAGAAAGCGAAGCCATTTCTATCTCCTGTAATTGTTTCTGCACTGGATACGGAGCTTATGCCAAAACGGATTAAAATTATTATTTGTTTTCAGTGGTATAAATATGTATGCGGTCGATTCTCACTGATTGCTCAGAGGCTTGAGGAAAAAGTGCGTCAAGCTGTCACGCGGCTTAGCGGAAGACTACGAGAATGACGGCAAAATAGATGAGCAGGCCCCAAGGGCCAAAGCTTGCACCCAAAAGAGCCATACCAAAAAGAACAGCCAAAATGAGAGCAACTTCAAGATAACTTCGGAATTTCGGCTGTCTGTCGAGACGGTCAAGTTCAGTTTCAATGTCCCGGCTCAGCAACCGGGAAACCACATAGGCGCTTGCCCGGAAGGATGCCCTTTCAATCGTCTCAAAAAATGGGTTGCGCGCTTTCATGGTGCTTAAATATCAATCATCGCGGCCAACGCCAAGAGCATGAATTTGCCAAGCCCGCCGAGGATGCCTGACGCGGATCGCTCCTTCGAAGAACACAGCTTTGAGTGTTGCTGATCTTTCCGCAGTTCAGGAGGAGCACCACCAAATTCTGTATTTCCAAAATACAGCGTTAGGACTTCAGTGATGACGGGGACAAGATCGACATGAAACCACCAATCCTGATCATGGACGCCATATGGGTATGGTGGGGCTTGCGGCCATGTCCGTACTCGCATTTTGCGCAGTGCGCTGAAGAGCGTGCCCATGATGTAGATTGCCTAATATTTATCATGCCCTTAGGTCGTGATCTAAGATTTAGGCATCGTGCAGTGATACCCGCAACACTATGGCCTCAATTCTGTAGACCACTGTAGAATGATGGCTAGCTTCTGTGCAGCGCCCTGTCATTTTTCAAACTCATGGTGCCACTCATATCGTCCATGACGGCCACATGCGCCGGGGCGGCATGCTTGCTGAGGTTTTCGTCCATTCGGTCAAACCGCTTCGCTACTTGTTCAGTCATATTTTTCTCCTCTGAATGCCTCACGCCCTTCGAAACACTTTAGTTCAATGGTTTCTTGGATGGAGAGATCTCTTGCACAAGCGGGAAGCAGATTGAGGTTTAGCGTCTGGCATTCCCCTCGGTCCTGCTATCTCGACGAGGCGTAGCGATTTCTTGAGGCCCATGTCCAAGCAGACGTGCGGCCTTGCTTCAGTTTGATGGTCAGAGCCATCGGTTCAACGGGTGCGCCAGACTGTCGCCATCGCAGGTACGTGAGTGGATACCTCAGGAAAGCCTCTTAGATAGGAGGGTACGATTGAATAGAATGGAGTAAGAAAATGAAAACCACATTGTTAGCCACAACACTTTTGATTGGCTCTGCGATTTCCTCCTTTGCCGACACGATCGAAGTTGAAATGCTGAACCAGAATGAAGCGGGTGACCGCATGGTCTTTAGCCCTGAGATCATTCGGGCCGAGGTCGGAGACGTCATCCGTTTTATCCCGACAGATAATTCGCACAATGCTCAGTCCGTAAAAGATGCTTTGCCGGAAGGCCAAGAAGACTTCCGCGGACGGATGAATCAGGAAGTTGAGTACACGGTGACGGAAGCGGGCCTTACAGCGGTGATATGTCTGCCGCACCAAGTAATGGGCATGGTGGCGTTGGTCGTTGTCGGAGATGACTTCAGCAATGCCGATCAATTGCTTGATGCGCGCATTCCGGGAAAAGGAATGGAGAAACTCGAAACGCTGATCGAAGAAGCACGTGCAACAGTACCAACCGCAGAAGATGCGGCTGAACAAGGCAGCTGAGCCGGATCAGTTTAAAGGCAGTGGGCGACCCCGCCCACTGCCTAATTCTGCGCTATCGCCATGATCTTCGGAGCGGCGGATTGACGCGACGGAGATCCAGCCAAGGTTCTGCTCCGTATCTATGTAAAGGGAGACAGAGATGTTGGATATCAAAGACAAGAAATCAATGCTTATCGTTGAAGATGACGATGCCCTTCGGGATCGCCTCGCGAGGGCCATGCAGAAACGTGGATTTGTAACGCGGACGGCTGCGAGTGTAGCAGAAGGGTTCGCGAGCATAGAACAAGACACACCCAAGTTCGCGGTCGTCGACCTGAGGCTGCTCGATGGCAGTGGTCTCGACGTCATAAGGTTACTTGAAGAGCGTGACCCCGAGGCGCGAGCAATTATTTTGACGGGATATGGCGACATTCCTACTGCTGTCGCGGCCGCACGCATCGGAGCCGTAGATTATATCGCCAAACCAGCGACGACTGATGAAATCGTTGATGTCTTGCTCGCACCTAGAAACCAGAATCCCCCGGCGCCGGCCAAGCCAATGTCACCGGAAGATGCGCGCATAGAGCATATCGAGCATGTCTTTCACGGCGCGGGCGGTAATGTTTCGCAAGCAGCGCGGCTTTTGAATATGCACAGGCGCACGTTGCAGCGCATCCTCAGACGTAACGGAGTTGTGGCTGATGCGGCATAGTGAAATCAGCCGAACCAACGTGGTGACATTGGCGGTTCTCCCTCCGAGTTGCCAAGTAACGGTACGGGCGGAGAACGGACTAGGTCAGTTCGCCTGCCGCCGATGCCCCTCTTTTTTATGTACCTATCATGAGCAACCATGAGGACAGTCATACAGAACGCCTGACCCGGCTCGTGTCAGGCGCGTTACATCCGCCTCGAGGATTTGGTCGCATTCTCGTTGCGCTGGCTTTTGGCGCTGTGGTTCACGCGATCTTTGCGGCAGCCGTGCTCGCAATGATTTCTGCGATGTTCTTTGGGATGAGCCGGAGCTTCGGGACAGTACCTTGGCCCTTCGCGGCCCTGACAAATGCCGCGCTTGTTTTACAGTTTCCAGTTGTTCACTCGCTGCTGCTCACTGGGCGTGGATCGCGATTGTTGTCGTACCTCGTTCCCGGCAAGTATGGCGCGACCCTGGCGACCACCACTTACGCGATTATCGCTTCGATACAGCTTTTGGGACTGTTCGTGTTCTGGACTCCAAGCGGCATCATCTGGTGGCGGGCGGAGGGGGCGGCATTTTATGCGATCGTCTGTGCCTATGCGGTGGCGTGGTTGCTGTTGATCAAAGCCAGTTTTGATGCAGGTGCCGAAGTGCAGTCGGGTGCGTTGGGGTGGATGTCACTCTTGCAGAACATAAAGCCGCGGTTTCCAGGGATGCCGACAACTGGACTTTTCCGCTTCATCCGGCAGCCCATCTATGTCGCATTTGCTCTGACCCTCTGGACCGTGCCTGTCTGGACACCAGATCAATTGGCCTTAGCCGCCACACTCACAGTCTACTGCCTCGCTGCTCCAAAGCTCAAAGAACGAAGGTTCAAGAAACGATACGGCAGCCGCTTTCTGGCCTATCAACGCAAGGTACCCTACGCGGTCCCGGCTTTCCCCAACAGGCGCAAGAATGTCTGACTCCAAGCGCAGTTACACAAATATTGATGACGAAGTTGCCATTCAGAGATGTGCGGATGAGATTCGCGGGGGAGGGGGATGAGTTACCTCTTCTCCGGACGTTTCGCATGGATCGGTCTTTATTCCGACAAGGCCTCCAAGGGCATTCGAACTCTGGCTGTTTGATCTGCTTTTCGGCTCCTCCGTTCGCCAAAGTGAAATTTACACAGGCTTTGCCCGTAAACCGAAAGGACCATGATGTTCGAGATTGCCCTGCTTTCCACTGCGCTGATGTTTGGCGGTGCAGTACTTTACGCCTTCTGCTTTGCCGCTTTCGTGTTCAATGCCCTTCCGGCGGAGACGGCTGGGCTGCTGATACGCCGAGCCTTTCCGCACTTCTATCTTTTTGTTCTCGGGTCCTCGGCACTAGCGGCGGCGTCGAGCTTCTCCGCTGACGCGATCGCAAGCGTTATACTTGCACTGATCGTGGTGACCACGCTGTTCGCGCGCCAAGTTCTGATGCCGGCCATCAACACAGCCACGGATCGAGGGGCCAAGACCCGCTTCAAGATCTTGCATACCCTTTCGGTACTTATCACCTTGGCTCACATCGCTGGTGCTGCATATGTGCTTTTGCGGCTCTCGAGCATCTAGAAAAGTCAGAGCGGATTACCGATTTGGGCGGCAGACAAAACTGTAAGTCTTTCGGTAGCGCCTACCGATCAGCTTTTGCCCGCAGAGCGGCCAACCTATCCGCCGATTATATTGTCGCCTCAAAAACGTTGAGTGGCTAAGATTATCGCACCGACCGACAGATGACTGCTTAATAGCTTTATAAGACTGCGAGAAGGTACACATTCGCGCAAAACAAACGCCGCACCATTCTGGGGCGGCGTTTTCAATTTTGCTATCTGTAGCGCGTCGCGTGGCGGCGATCAGGGGCCGAACACCCATTCCACCGGCCAGAGCGTGATCGCGGGCACATAGGTGATAACCATGAGGGCCGCGAACACTGTCAGCACGAACCACACAAGTTGGGGTATGATCTTCTCGACCCGCAGATTTGCGACGGCGCAGGCAGCAAAGAGGTTGACGCCGAGCGGTGGCGTTATCATTCCAAGCGCGAGATTGACGACGATGATGAGGCCGAAATGCACCGGGTCGACGCCATAGCTCAGCGCGATGGGGGTGAGGATCGGGGCGAGCACGAGGATCGCGGCGGATGTCTCGATGAACATGCCCACGATCAGCAGCAGCACGTTCACCGCCAGCAGGAAGGCGATGCGGCTTTCGAAAATCTCTTTGAACCAAGCCGCGATCTCGTTGGGCAGGCCCGAGCGGGTGATGAGGAACGAAAACAGTGCCGCCGCCGAGATGATGATCATGATGGCCGATGTGGAGATAATCGTCTTTTTGAGGATCTCGGGCAGGTCGCTGATTTTGAGTTCCCGGTACATCACAAGGCCCACAATCAGCGCTGCGGCTACGGCGGCGGCACTGGCCTCCGTGGGGGTAAAGATGCCGGAATAGATCCCGCCGAGGATGACGATAGGGACCATCAGCGCGGGCAGGGCGGACCAGAGCGCCGCACCGGGGGACGCGCGGTCCATCCCATCTTCCTTGCCGATACCTCGGAGACGGCAGATTACGAGGACGAGCGCCATCAGCGAGCCTGCCACCACCAGACCGGGTCCGAGGCCCGCGACAAAGAGCTTGCCGATGGAGGTGTCGGTCGAGACGCCGTAGAGGATAAGTGGGATGGAGGGCGGGATGAGCACGCCCAGCTCTGCCGAGGAGGCCTGAATCGAGGCGGCGAGTGGCTTGGGATAATTATGCTTGACCATCGCGGGTATGAGGATCGCGCCGATGGCGAATGTGGTGGCGACCGAGGAGCCGGAGACGGAGGCGAAGAGCATACAGGTCAGAACGCAAGTGCAGGCGAGCCCGCCCTGAATACCGCCGACCAGCGATTTGGCCAGCTCCACCAGACGGTGGGAGATACCGCCCGCCGACATCAGATTGCCCGCAAGGATGAACAGCGGGATCGCCATGAGCGGGAAGCTGTCGATGCCGGTGAACATACGCTGGGCGATCAGCAGCAGGGGCAGATTGCCCTGTGCCTGAATGCCGATGACGGATGCCAGACCGATGGCCACGGCGATGGGAACGCCGAGGATAAAGAGTATCGCGAGTGAAAGACCCAGAGCGCTGTTCATTCCAGATCCTCCGCATTGCGCGCGATGAGCCAATCGCCCTGTACCGCACGGACCATCGAAGCGGCAACCGCGACCAGAATGAAGCCGGAGCCTACGGGCAGCGCTGCATAGGCCCAGGCGATGGAGATATCAAGCGCCGCCAGACTTTGCGGGATGACCCGCATTGTCATCAGATAGCCTTGCCACAGCAGGACCGAGAAAAATATAAGCGAGCCCGCGCTCGCCAATAGGTAGATACCGATGCCGAGACGTGGCGGCAGAGCGTTCTGGATCACATTTACGGAAATCATTGCCCCGTGCTTGAACGCTACCGCTACACCCAGAAACACCGACCAGATCATGGCCGTGCGGGTGATCACCTCAGACCAGGTGGAGGGCGCGCCGAAGGCAAAGCGGGTGATGACCTGATAGAGCGCCAGACTGGCCGCGATGATGAGAAACGCAATGGAAAGGCGCTGCGCGATACCGGTCGTGAAGTCTTCGAGACGCAGGAAATGGCGCATTGGCATGCCTCATGGGTGTACTGGGGAAAGATGGGGCGAGCAGGCGCAAGGGTATGCGCCTGCTCGGGAGGCGTTACTCGACTGCCTGGATACGCTCGACCAGCTCTGTACCATACTGATCCGTATAGACGGAGTATGAGGACTGAGCCAACTCGGCGAAGGGCGCCTTGTCGATGTCTGTGATCACTTCCATCCCGTTCTCGCGCAGCAGGGCGACGCCGGCTTCCTCAAGGCGGTTTACTTCGGTCCGTGTGGCGACAGAGGATGCCTTGGCCGCTTCATAGAACCAGCCGCGCTGTTCGTCTGTCAGGCCGTCGAGCAGGATCGGGGAGGCCAGCACGATGGCGGGTGAATAGACGTGACCGGTGAGCGAGACATAGCCCTGCACTTCCCAGAACTTGGACGCAGTGATCACGGTCACAGGGTTTTCCTGACCATCGACAACGCCTTGCTGTAGGGCGGTGAAGAGTTCGGGGAAAGCCATCGGCGTGGGCGCTGCACCCATTTGCGAGAAGGCTTCCATGTGCACGCGGTTTTCCATCGTGCGCAGCTTGAGCCCGTCCAGATCGGCAGGGGTACGCACGGGGCGCTGGGAGTTGGTCACGTGGCGGAAGCCATTTTCGGACCATGCCAGCCCGACCAGCTGATTTTCGTCGATCTTGGCCAGAAGCTCTTGACCGATATCGCCGTCAAGCACCGCGCGGGCGTGATCGTAGTCGCGGAACAGGAATGGCAGATCGAGTGCATAAACTTCAGGTACGAAGTTGCCCAGCGGACCGGTCGATGTGACGACCACATCCATGGAGCCGATTTGCAGACCCTCGATCATGTCGCGCTCGCCGCCGAGCTGGCCTGCGGGGGCTTGTGATCCGGTGAATTCGCCGCCCGAAAGCTCGGTCAGCGTGTCGATGAAGGCCTGTGCGCCGATGCCGTAATGCGATGTTGGCGACAGGGCGTGACCCACGACGATATTGCGCTCAGCCTGAGCTGTAGACGCGCCGATGACCGCGATGGTGCTGGCGACTGCGAAGAGTGTATGTTTCATTTTGGTTCCTCCCAAAGGTGATGATCGTATTGTTCCGGCCACTTGAGTGGCGCTGCTTGTGGTGCCCTAGAGTGGGGCACCGATCTGGGCCTTTTGGCCCATTTCGTCCTCCAGATAAATCTCAATGATTTCCTGGAATGATGTTTCGGCGACAAAACCCAGTGCATTTGCGCGGGCGGTGTCAAAATCGCGCGGCCAGCCCGACACGATGGCCGCCACCGCAGGATCAGGAATGCGGCGGATCAGGGCCACGGCGGCGTCGCCTGCCACGGCGCGGAGGGCTTCGATCTGCTCGCCCACGGTGGCGGAGACGCCCGGCATGGTCATGCACCGTTGCGCGCCCAGCGGTGCCGTGTCCAGATCAGCGGCATGCTCGATATAACCCACAGCGGCGCGCGGGCTGGCGAACCAGTGGCGCGTGTCGTCGTCTACCGGCAGGATTGCCTCCTGCCCGTTCAGCGGCTCACGCAGGATCCCCGAATAAAAGCTCGACGCGGCCTTGTTGGGCTTGCCGGGGCGGATGCAGATGGTGGGGAAGCGGATGCCGATGCCGTCGACTAGCCCTCGGCGCGAATAATCGTTGAGCAGCATCTCTCCCATGGCCTTTTGTGTGCCGTAGCTGGTCAGCGGGGTGAGGTGGTACGCATCGGGGATCTTGGCGGGGAAGGGCGCGCCGAAGACCGCCAGCGACGAGGCATAGATCACGCGGGGGCAATAGTCGTCGACGCCCGCGATTGCCTCCAGCAGCGCGCGTGTGCCATCCAGATTGACGCGGTATCCCTTGGCCATATCGGCCTCTGCCTCACCAGAGACGATCGCGGCCAGATGCACGATGATCTCAGGTCGCGCGGCGATGATCTGCTCCGCTGCGCCGGGCGCTGTCAAATCGGCGGCGAAAGCATCACGGGTGCCTGCAAAATCCTTTGCTACATCTGGTGCAATCACATCCACCAGCGTCAATGCGGTCACGCTGCGGCCGCCGATCTTGCCACTCGCGGCTATACGCTCAGCCAGTTTGCGGCCGATCATGCCTGCCGCACCCAAAATTGCTAGTCTCATCTCGTGGCCTTTTTCGCTGGAATGTCCTGTAACGCGCGGGAGCTGTCATAAATGCGCCGCTCGTGCACGCCGAGGGCGGAAACCAGCCCTTCGGCATCCCCTGCT
>JAGXHD010000176.1 GCA_024636395.1 Sulfitobacter sp. | reverse complement strand
GCGCTGCTCACATGGACCAAGGCAGGGATCCTCGATGCGTTGCGCAGGGTAAAAGTGCCCGCAGGGCCGATCAACACGATCGGCGAGGCGCTCAGATCAGAACAGGCAAAGGCGCGGGGAACGGTGCGGACGATGCCCGCCAAGGGCATCGCCGGGGGCGAGATACAGCTGCTCGGCAATCCGCTCAAGTTTTCAGCGACTCCCGTCAAATACCAACGCCCGCCACCCCGCTTCGGTCAGGACACCGACGAAGTTCTTGCAACATGGCTGAGCGAAAAACCTCTTGAATAGCCCTGTATTTAGGCGGATAGCGGCAGGAATGTGCTCATGCTCGGGCGGATCGGCGCCCGTGTGACAGTCCGCTCACGAAACCCGTGGACAGGTTCACGTTGCCGTGTGACAGCCCCTCTGGACCTGCCGTGAAAGCCGGTACTGGTTTAAAGACAAAGTAACGCTATGTCTGCCCCGACATGGCATGTCTTATCCAAAGGTGTGTGAAACGTGACCCGAACCGATATGTGCTCTTGCCCCGTGACACTGACCTCCGCCGCTTCCGTGGCGCATTGGAATGGCGTTGTCCATGGCGTCCTCTCGCACGGCCAGCAGACGCCCGTGCATCTGGGCCATTTGATGGAGGCTGACCCCGATTTTGCCATGGGACATGCTGCA
Organism: Sulfitobacter sp.; assembly: GCA_024636395.1. GTDB lineage: Bacteria > Pseudomonadota > Alphaproteobacteria > Rhodobacterales > Rhodobacteraceae > JAGXHD01. The sequence goes on along the minus strand of JAGXHD010000176.1, from coordinate 4,855 downwards.
CGTGGTCTGTTCTGCCTGATGACCGGCCGTGCCGAAATGACCCAGATCGCCCGTGATGCCCTCGCCGCTGCCAAGATGGCGGCCACTCAGCAGCCGATCACGCAGCGCGAGGCGGGGTGGATCGACGCGCTCGCGCTCTGGCTCGACGGCAAACCGAGTGCCGCTGCCGGTGCCGCCGAGAAGGTGCTGCGCGCCCTGCCCCACGATACGATTACCGCCAAGCTCAGCCAGGGGATCCGTTTCATGCTCGGCGACAGTGCGGGCATGCGCCGCTCGGTCGAGCGGATCTTGGCGGCCCATACCGATCAGAACGCCTGTCGCGGGTATTTGCTGGGCTGCCACGCGTTCACGCTGGAGGAAACCGGCGACTACAAAGCCGCCGAGGCCGCGGGCCGCGAGGGGCTGACACTGGCGCACGATGATGCTTGGGGGCTTCATGCGGTGGCTCATGTGCACGACATGACTGCGCGCCCCGACGCAGGCATCGCCCTGATCGAGGGCAACACCGCAGCCTGGTCGGGATCCAATAACTTCCGCTACCACGTGTGGTGGCACAAGGCGCTGCTCCACATGGAGCGCGGCGAGTTGGACGTCGCTCTCGGCCTCTACGATGCCCAGATTCGCGCTGACAAAACAGACGATTACCGCGACATCTCCAACGCGACGTCCCTGCTGATGCGGCTGGAGCTGGAAGGTGTAGATATCGGCCCGCGCTGGGAGGAATTGGCTGACTTCTGCGAGAACCGGGTCGAGGATGGCTGTCTGGTGTTTGCCGATCTGCATTATCTGCTCGCCTTGACGGGCGCGCAGCGGGGCCCCGCGCGCGATGCTTTGGCCGCCCGCTTTGCTCGCGATGCGACTAAACCGGGCGAAATGCCCGCACGGGTCGATGCGCCGGGGACCGCAGTCGTCGCCGGGCTGAGCGCCTTCTCCGAAGGCCGCTACGATACCGCCTTCCTCAATCTCGCCGCCGCGCGGCCATTGATGCCGAGTATCGGCGGAAGTCATGCACAACGCGACGTTTTCGAGCGTATCACCGTCGATGCCGGCTTGCGCGCGGGCCGGTATGATGCGAGTGCAGCAATCTTGCGGGACCGGCAGAAAATACGCGGTGGTCACATCGACCGGTTTGCAGCGACGCGCTTCGAAAAAATCAACATCGCCCGCGGCATCGCCGCTCAATAGCCCGGACATACGAAACACATGACGCTTGCCGCCACCGATATCTCCTCTTCCGTAACAGCACCCCTCTCCGCCGCAGCGGCGGCTACGCCACGGGTGCGCGACCTGCGCCTCGATTTCTTTCGCGGCATCGCGATGTTCATCATCCTGATCGCCCATACGCCGGGTAACTTTCTGATATCATGGATCCCAGCCCGCTGGGGCTTTTCGGATGCAACGGAGATGTTCGTATTTTGCTCCGGCATGGCTTCCGCAATCGCTTTTGGCGGCACGTTCCGGACCAGCGGCTGGGCACTCGGCACCGCCCGCGTCGCGTTCCGCATCTGGCAGGTCTACTGGGCCCATATCGGGCTTTTCGTGGCTCTGGCGGCGTTTTTGGCCGGCCTCGATTTCTACGGCAGCCACGATAAATACTATATCGGTTCACTCAACCTGTGGAAGTTCTTCGAGGATCCGGCCCTGCCGATGCTGGGCCTCATGACGCTAAGTTATGTGCCCAATTATTTCGACATTCTGCCGATGTATATCGTCGTTCTGGCTATGATGCCGGTGGTGATGGCATTGCAGCGCATCCATACGGGGCTGGTGTTCGCCTTCATGATCGCGGTCTGGCTGGGCGCACAGACCTGGCTCATGGGCGAAGCCAACCTGTCGCTCTCGGCGGAGCCATGGTCGGACCGGCAATGGTATTTTAATCCGTTCGCATGGCAGCTTGTATTCTTCACCGGCTTTGCCTTCATGCGCGGCTGGCTGCCGCCCCCACCCGTTCATAAATATCTGATCATTCTGGCGGCCCTCATCGTATTCGCCAATGTGATGGTCAGCGAAGTCGCGATACGCGCCATCGAGCGTGATTGGTTTTTCGTGACCGAGACGGGCAATCCCGTAATCGAGGCACGTCTGGCGATGCTGCCGCTTATCGACAAAACCGATTTTGGCCTGTTCCGCTTCATCCAATTCTTGTCGCTCGCCTATCTGGCCTGGGTCATTGCGGGTGACAAGGGCGACAACTTGCTGGCCCGCGGCACCGGTGTGGTGTCACGTCTCTGGGCGCAGATGCTGAAGGTCATTCTGAAGGTCGGTCAGCAGTCTTTGGCCGTGTTCATCGTATCAATGTTTCTCGCGCGGGTTCTGGGTTTTGTCATGGACCTCGCCGGACGCGATACCCTCACTTCCTTGCTGGTGAATCTGGGCGGCGCGGCCTTGCTGGTCGCGGCTGCCTATGGAGCCGGCTGGTTCAAATCAAATCCCTGGAAACGGAGAACATAATGCTGCGCCGTGACGTCCTCAAAATGCTGGCCGCGCTTGCGGCACTTCCGACTGCCGCCCGGGCCCAGGGGGCCCCGTTGCGCCCCGCAGATGCGGGCGCACCGTTCAATGCCCAGACGGTAAAGAACCGCGCCCGCGCGCTGTCAGAACAGGACTACGCACTCCGCCCTACCATCCCACCTGAATGGCAGAACATCAGCTACGATCAATACCGCAAGATCTGGTTTGACACGCGCAACGGGCTTTGGGAAAACACCAACCGGCCGTTGCGCCTTGATGTCTTTCCGCCCGGTCTCTACTACCCCCGCGCCATCGAAGTGAACATCGTGGACGAAGGGACAGCGAGCCCGCTCCTGTTTGATCTCGACGTCTTCGACCGCACCGACCAATTCCCTGATTTGCCGTTGAACGAGCATATGGGCTATTCCGGTATACGTCTGCGCGCCGATCTGCTCAGCAATAATCTTTACACCGAATACAGCGTGTTTCAGGGTGCCAGTTATTTCCGGGGCATCGGCACCGGCGAGATTTACGGGCTTTCGGCGCGCGGCCTCGCGCTCAAGACCGGCGATGAGCTCGGCGAGGAATTCCCTGATTTCACCGCCTTCTGGATCGAGACACCGGAGGCACAGGATATGTCGGTGACCGTGCATGCGCTTATGGACAGCCCCAGCTGCACAGGTGCATTCCGTTTCGACATCACCCACGGTGATGTCCTCGACATGGAAATCGAAGCGACGATCTTCGCGCGCACCGAGATGGATCATGTGGGCATCGCGCCGCTCACTTCGATGTTTCTCTTCGATGCGACCGATCGTGCTCGCTTTTCAGATTTCCGCCCCAACGTCCATGACAGCGACGGGCTGCTGATCCACAACGGCTGGGGCGAAGTGATCTGGCGGCCTCTCGCCAATCCCACGACGCTGCAAATCAGCGCCTTCGGGGACGAAAACCCTAAAGGTTTCGGCCTCATGCAGCGCAAGCGGGAATTCAGCGACTATAACGACCTAGAGGCGCTCTATCATCAGCGCCCCTCCGTCTGGATCACGCCGCGCGGCGATTGGGGCGCCGGTGTCGTCACACTGGTGGAGATCCCTGCTGATCTCGAGATCTACGACAATATCGTGGCCTATTGGCGCCCCGCCGCACCGATTGCAGCGGGCGCCGAGCACGAGATGCGCTATAATTTGAAATGGGGCGCCGATCCGTCTCCCGCAACACCACAACTGCTGCGCGTGACAGGCTCAGCCATGGGTGGCAGGCCCGAAGGCGGGCTCGTGATGGTCATCGATTTCGAGGACGGCAGCGCGCTCCCGCAGGACCTGGAAGCGGTTGAAATTACCCTACGCAGCTCTGCGGGCACTACCACGGAAGGTATTTTACAGCGTAACCCGGAAACCAATGGGCCTCGGCTTGCGTTCACCTTTCAACCCGAGGGTGCAACCTTCTCAGAATTCCGCGTTCAGTTGCGGGTGAATGAAGCGCCTTTGAGTGAAGTCTGGCTTTATCGATGGACCCAAACCACATGAATGATGCGCCCTTTCCGTCCGCCATGCCTCCCCTCGCCCCCTTGGAGGGGCGTGAGCAGGCATTCGAGACAGCTCCCCCAAGAGCGACACCTCCGGCTCCGACACCAACCGACGGCTGGCGCACGGCCACGTTCGCGCCCGCACTGATTGGCACGTGGCTATTGATCTACGGACTCTACGGCTGGCTCGCGAATGGCGGCTTGAGCGGGATGGAATGGGCGCTTCTCAGCATGATCGGTGCGACCTTCATCTGGGTCAGCCTTTCGGTGAGCACGGTAGGCGTGGCCATCGCAGGGCTTTTGGCACGAGAGCAGGCTGATGCACGGCCCAAAGGCACTGTGAAGGGCGTTGATGTGGCTCTCTTGGTGCCAATCTATAACGAGGCTCCTGCCAGCGTATTCGGGAATGCCCGAGCGATGCTGGATGATCTGGCCGCCCGGAAAGGGCCGCACCGCTACACACTTTTCATTCTATCGGACACCCGCGACCACGCGATCGCAATGCAGGAGTGGCAGGCCTATCAGGACTTGCAGGATCACGCGCCTGAGGGATTTGCCGTCCACTACCGCCGCCGGATCGAGAACACCGATAAAAAGGTAGGTAATATCGCAGAATGGACGCGCGGCTGGGGTGCGGCATTTGAGGGGATGATCGTGCTCGACGCTGACAGCCTTATGAGCGGCCGGGCGATTGACAGGCTTTCGTCGGAGCTCTCGACCGACCCGAACGCAGGGCTGATCCAGACATTTCCGATGCTGATCGGCGCGCAGACCGTTTTCGCGCGCCTGCAACAGTTTTCCAACATCGCCTACGGCTGGCTGCTGGCCGAAGGGCTGGCTACTTGGGCTCGCTCGGAGGGCAATTATTATGGGCAT
>JAGXHD010000012.1 GCA_024636395.1 Sulfitobacter sp. | reverse complement strand
GCTGGATATAGTGCTCGCCACCGAAACTGATCACCACGAGGTTCAGCAACTGCGAGCCGATGAGGATCGTGAACACCATCGAGGTGACTTTGGCCGTCTCGCGCACCACAGGCGTCAAGACGCCGTTGACGAACAGGATGTAGCAGCTGAACAGCAGACCGAAGACTGCGTAGAGATAAGCGCCGTAGGCTACGAAGAACGCCACCCAGTTCTCAAAGCCCACATTGTCCTGATTGATGCGCAAATCGAAATTCACGCCGACCAGGATGCAGATGATGATCGCCAGGGTGGACCAGATGATCACCTTGGGCGAGCGGTCAAGATCCTTGAGCTTGCGGTAGGCTGCCAACATGATCGCACCACCGGCACCCAGCGCAGCAGCGGGAGTGGGATTGGTGATCCCGCCTAGGATCGAACCCAGAACGGCGACGATCAGCACGAGCGGTGGAAATACCACGCGGATAAGCTCGTTCTTGGCGCACAGCTTGGTCGCATAGACCACACCATACATTACCGCCACGAACGGCAGCGCCATCAGCAGCACCATCATGCCCGGCGTCGTGGTCGGCGAGACCAGCAACAAATCGACCAGCAGCAACAGCAAGATCCCGATGCCGCCGATCAGCAGCGGCCGAGTGTCCGCGGAGGGCGAGACGCCGCGCGCTGTCGTCATGATCAGCGCGAGCATAATCATCAGCACGGCGATACCTGTCCCGATGGGCGCGGCGCTGTCGATCTTGGCGGCCTGTGCTGCGGCGAATTCTTCCTCGGTGAGGCGCGCGCTCTGCGTGAGGCCGCCCGCATCGTTGATCACTTGCTGCTGTTGCAGGGCGAGATCCCAGCGTTCCTGACCGTGTAGCTCGATCATGGCGGCTTTGCATTCTTCCCCCACGTTGGTCCGCAGCGTGGCGCTCTCGCCGATGTCAGAGAAGCTGGAAATCCGCGTATCCTGAGATCCGACGACACCGAGGGTGCCAAGAACGATCGTACCGACGATGATCAGTACCGGCGCACCGGCAAACCATGTGAAGGCTTCAGAGCGCGTCACGGGCTCCGCATTGGTCGAACCAAGCGTGACCGCAGGCGCTTTCGAGGGATTGAAAAGCGCATAAGCGAAGGCATAAAGCCCGTAGAGCAGCGCCAGCATGATGCCCGGCAGCAGTGCCGCCTGAAAGAGCGTGCCCACGGAAACCACGGCAGGCTCGCCCAGATAGGTCAACGCATCTGTACAGCCGAACGAGGAAGCGCGCGCTTCCTGCGCCGAGGAATAGAGATCCCCCGCCAGCGTTCCGAGCAGGACGATCACGATAGAGGGCGGAATGATCTGCCCCAGCGTTCCCGACGCAGCGATAACCCCGGTCGCCAGTTCCGGCGAGTAATTGTTGCGCAACATGGTCGGCAGCGCCAGCAGGCCCATCGTCACCACGGTCGCGCCCACGATGCCCGTGGAGGCAGCAAGGAATGCCCCCACGACCACAACCGACACGGCCAGACCGCCGGGCAGCGGGCCGAACACCTTGGCCATCGAAGTCAGCAGATCATTCGCGATCTTGGAGCGCTCCAGCGTGATGCCCATCAGGACGAACATCAGAACCGCCAGCAGCGTCTCAATGGATTGCCCCGCCAGAACACGCTCATTCATGCGGTTGACCACGAACGACACGTTGCGGTCCATCGCCACTTCCCAGCCCATCGGGAACACAGGCTCTCCGATGCGCGGCAATTCAGGGTACCGGAAGACCGATATCGCGTCTTCCCTGATTCCCGAGTTCAGCAGAACACGGTAGGCATCAGACGACGTATCGATCGCCTGATGAATCATCAAACCAGCGCTGTCCATCGCGGCGATGATACCGAAGGAGATCATTCCCGCGCCTCCGATGGCGAAAGCCACCGGAAAACCGGACAAAATGCCGCCAAAAAGGCACACGAATACGATGATCAGGCCGACCTCGACCCCATCCAGACCAAAAAACATTAGTGTGCTCCCTCATAGGCTTCTTCGCCATCGCCAAGGGTGTCCTTGTCGAGATATTTACCTTCGCTCTCCTCACCCTCGCGCAGTTCGCACCAAGAGCGGTAGAAGATCGCAATCGCCTGCAACATCACCAGCACACAGAAAAGGCACAGCAATATCTTGAACAGGAAATAGCCGTTGAAACCGTTGGGCGAGAAGCCGATGGTTTCGACGTTCCACTTCAGCAGGCGTGATTTTCGCAGCAGCAGTTCAAGGGAATCAGATGCCGACGGGTTCGGTGTAACCAGATGCCGCCACAGGAAGAACCAGCCGTAAAGCCATGTCACGATGGCGAAAGGCATCATGAAAAACACCGCGCCAAACATATCGACAATCTTTTTGGTGCGGAATTTCGCACCGGCGTAAAATAGATCGACCCGCACATGCCCGCCCTGCACAAACGTGTAGGACACACACAGGCACACGACCATGGCATTGTAGAGCTTAAGCTCTTCGCCGAACCAGCTGATATCGAACTGGAGCGGAATGCCGAAGCCGATGGAGATGTCGGGCCGCGTAAAGATCCGCTGCATAAATACGATGATGATCTGCTGGATCACCATGATCAGACCGGCCCAGGCGAAAAGACGCCCCAGACCGTTGGCAAACCCTTCTAGCCCACGCACCACGCCCCACATGATTGCGCGTTTTCGAATCCCCACGATCGTGAGGATCACAAGACCGACAGCGAGCACAAAGAAAAGCTCGGTAGACGCGCCATAATAGATGAAACGCATCATTGCCTCGCCGTTGCTCCAATCGAGCCACATGCCCGGGTTGAGAACAGCAGCAAAGAAGTTATAAAAAGCCTCGAGGACGTTGCCCGTCAGAAACTGGAGCGAGCCGCTATCCTGGAACTTATCAAGGCAGCTGAGGTCCGCACCCTCGGCTGCACGGAAAAACCCCGAACAAACAATATCGTCAGCCATGTGTCCCCTCCCCGGGTCACGCCATCACGGGCGTATTCTCGTCTTGCACCTTTGGTGCGCATTATGGTCGTTTTCATCCACTATTGCATGCCATGCCGTCGGGATGCCAGCACTCTCCGGCGGCCAGTACTGGCGGTCGGCGGCGCCGGGTCGCAAAACAGGGGCCGCGATCTGTCGCGGCCCCTGAAATGTCGAATTACATGCTGCGGCGAACGCGCTCGCGCTGCTCGACGTAGAAGGCATCGGACTTCGACAGCCATTCGGCCGAGGCAGTCAGCGATTCCTCGAAGCTGGCACGTGTGCGCGCGAACAGCTCGTCGCCCATGTTCTCGTCCATGACCTCGGCGGAGGCACGGCCGAACGCATCCCAGACATCATCCGAGAACTGCATGGTTTTCACGCCCTGCTGCTGCAAACGGGCCAGTGCCGCACCGTTATTGGCCAGTGTTTCGGCCAGCTGCGTGTGCGTTGTCGCCATGGATGCGTACTCGATGATCTTCTGGTGCGCCGGTGACAGCTCGTTGAAGACGTCGAGGTTCACGGCGGCGGTCAAAGCAGAGCCTGGCTCGTGGAAGCCGGCGGTGTAATAAACTTTCGCGACTTCCTGGAAGCCCGCGCGCTCGTCCGCGAAGGGTCCAACCCACTCGAGGCCGTCCAACGCGCCCGAGGAGAGCGCCTGATAGAGTTCGCCACCTGGAATGTTCTGGACGGAGGCGCCCAGCTTGCCCAGAACCTGACCGCCAAGACCGGGCATGCGGAATTTCAAACCGTTGAAGTCTGCCGCTGAACCGATCTCGTTGCGGAACCAGCCGCCGGACTGCGAACCGGAGTTACCCGCGTTGAACATCTTCATGTTGAAGATCTCGCCCACTTCGTTGTGCAGCTCATGGCCGCCACCGTGCAGGTACCAGTTGGTCACTTCCTGCGCCGTGCCACCGAATGGAACGGCAGTATAATAGGCGAACGACGGGTGCTGGCCGATAAAATAATAGTCGGCGGAGTGATACATGTCGGCCTGGCCGGAGGAGACGGCGTCGAACACTTCGAACGCGCCCACAAGCTCGCCTGGAGCTTTTTTGTCGATGGTCAGCGTGCCATCGGACAACTCGTTGACCATGTTGTTGAGGTAAGTGGCCGCATCGTCCAGCACGGCGAAGCCGCGCGGCCATGATGTGACCATCGTCAAGGTACGGTTGCCTTGGGCATAGGCGGGTGCTGCGAGCGTGGTCGCAGCGGCGGCGGTGCCGCCGAGTGCAGATGTCTTCAGAAATGAACGACGATCCATAAAGGTATCCTCCCGGGATTATTTCGCCCACGCGGATTTGGCCCGCACGGGTCGTTTCAAGTGGCCCAACATTACCCAGCCGCTGCGAATTGGAAATACCTACTACTGCGTAGAAACACTGAAAATGCGCGCTTTGAATGATGAAATTTGCGGCAATTTCGGACTGTTTTCGTATGCGCTTCAGCGTGAGCGGGAATTCAGGCCCACAAGTGCGTGTGCGCTTAGGCTTTGATTACAGCGCGGATAAGGCGTATCGAATCGATATGTTATTGCACCGACTGCGCCTTTCGATCTCTTACGGGCAAAAGCTGATGCTTTTGGCCTCCGTCCCGCTGATCGTGGCGGTGGCAGCGATCGCCTTCGTGGTCGCGGCCCAGTCGCGCGCGCTGGCCGACCGCGAGGTCAATGCCCTGGAGACCCAGCTCATCGAGGCCAAGAAAGCCGAGCTGCGCAACTACGTCACGCAGGCGCGCAACGGGTTCTACTTTATCTACGGCTCCGCCGCCCCCGACGACGAGGAAGCAAAACAGCGCGTCTCCCAGATTCTCTCTGCGATGATCTACGGCGAGGAAGGCCAGTTTTTCGTCTATGATTATGACGGTACGGCCATCGTCTCCCCGCGCGAGACCGACCGCATCGGCCGCAATTTTCGTGGCGAAAGCGATGGCGAGGGGCACCCCGTCGTCGACCGCCTGATCGAGATCGCGCGCTCCGGCGACGGCTATTACACCTATCTGTGGCCGAAACCCTCCACAGGGGTACCCGCGCGCAAGATCGTCTACGTCACGTCCTTTCCCTCGTGGCAGTGGGCCGTGGGCACGGGCGTATTCATCGACAATATTCTTGCCACGGTCGCCACGGCACGCGCCGAAGTCGAGGACCGTGTAGACCGTACGTTCATCTATATCGGGGCGATTGCGCTGATGGCGCTGCTGGTCGTGTTCGCCACCGGTCTGGGCCTCAATCTGCGCGAGCGCCGCCTCGCGGATGCCAAGCTCAAGAAGCTCACCCAACGCGTTTTCGATGCGCAGGAAGAGGAGCGCGGGCGCGTCGCGCGCGAACTGCATGACGGGATCAGCCAGATCCTTGTCGGCGTGCGCTATGCGCTCGACAACGCGCGCCGCCGCCTCGATCGCGGTGATCCGCAGGCGGGCGCGCCGCTGGCCAAGGGCATCGCAACACTGGGGGAGGCGATCTCGGAGGTTCGCCGGATCAGCCGCGATCTGCGCCCCGGTGTGCTTGATGATCTGGGGCTGGGCCCTGCCCTGCGGATGCTGGCCGATGAATTCGGCGAGCGCACCGGCACGCAGATGGATTTCACCACGGTCGTGTTCCGCAACCGTTTGGACAGTGACGCCAAGATCGCCCTCTACCGCATCGCGCAGGAAGCCCTGACGAACATCGAGCGCCACGCGAACGCCACCCATGTGCGCATCGATCTGCGCGGTCACAAGCGCGGCGCGACCCTGCGCATCACCGATAACGGTACCGGCTTTGCCGCCAGCGCGCGCACCCCCGGTCTCGGCCTGCGCAACATGCAGGAGCGGATGGACCAGCTCGGCGGCCAGTTCTACCTGCGTGCCCTGCCCGGTAAAGGCGTCGAGATCGAAGCCACCGCCCCACTGACCCATATGCTCTCGCCCGATCCGGCTAACACGCCCGAGAAAGCGCCACCCAAACCCCGAAAGACAGCTGCATGAACAACCGTCTGCGCATCGTGATCGTCGACGATCACCCTATGGTCGCCGAAGGCATCCAGTCCATTCTGGAAAGCTACGACGATGTCGAAGTCGTCGGCACGCTGGGCGGCGGCCG
>JAGXHD010000175.1 GCA_024636395.1 Sulfitobacter sp. | reverse complement strand
CGTGCAGGCCCTCGCCGAGAACTTCCGACATCGGATGGCCCGGATCGCGGCCATAGGTCTCCAGCAGCACCCGCAGAGCAGCCTGTGTATCGCGACCGGGCTCAAGGCTCAACGCCCAGTCCAGAAAGATCGTCCGGCATTCGGGCTTGGTGATTCCATCGATGCGGTAAGCCTCGTAGATCAGGCCCTTGGGGTCCTCGGGTGTACCTTTTTGCATCATGCCTCTCCGGCGGAATAAGGGTGCAGCGCTGCGGTAATGATCGCATCCGCGTCGGCATAGATCTGTGCCAGACGCGCTTGAAAGAGTTCCGCAGTGTCGTCTTGCCCGCAAATGTCCACGGCGGCAAACACGAAACGCCGCGTGGCGTTGCGCAGGGCGTCCAGATTGAGCGGCCGCGAGGACAGCAGCCGCGTGGCCGATTGTAGCGCCCATAGCCGCGCATAGGCGTCGGCCAGTACCTCCTCGCCGCGCGCATCCATCAGCCCCGCAGCCCGCGCCGCTGCCAGCCCTGCGGGAATGTCACACGCCGCCGCCCCGCCAATCAGCGCCCCCGTCTGGGCAAAAAGCTCGATGTCTTGCAAGCGCCCCGCCCCGATCTTGGCATCCAGCACCCCCCCGGCCGCTTTCGCGCCGGCAATGCGCGCGCGCATCTGTGCGGTCTGGGTGCAGACATGGGCAATCTCGTGGGGCGCGCGCAGAATATCACAGCGCAGCGCTTCGACCCGCTCTGCGAGTTCATCCGGCCCTGCAATCACCTGCGCCCGGGTCAGCGCGAGATGCTCCCAGACCCAAGCCTCCTCGCGCTGGTAGCTCGCAAAGCTGCCGATCGACGTGGCCACCGGCCCCTTGTTGCCCGAAGGCCGCAGCCGCAGATCGAGCTCGTAGAGTCGTCCCTGCGCCATTGGCGCGCTCATCGCGGTGATCATGGCCTGTGTGAGCCGCGCGTAATACTGGCGCGCGGGCAAGGGCCGCCTGCCCTCCGACGCCTCCACCCCGTCCGCATCGTAGATTACGATCAGATCCAGATCCGATTGCGCAGTGAGCCGTCCGGCGCCCAACGATCCCATGCCCACGATCACCGCCCCCTTGCCGGGCGGCGGACCGTGGCGGCGCGCCATCTCGGCAATCACCACGGGCCAGAGCGCACGCAGCACCGCGCGCGCCAGATCACTGTACTGCTCGCCTGCCTGCGCCCCGTCAGTGAGGCCACGCAAATGATGCACACCGATGCGGAAATGCCACTCGCGCGCCCAGGCCCGCGTGCCGTCCAGTTGTAACTCATAGTCATCGAGCGCGGCCAGCCGCGCATCCAGATCGGCGCTCAGAGCATCCTGCCCGGGCCAGTCGGCAAAGAAATCGCCCCCGATCACGGCGTCGAGCACGCTCGCGTTGCGCGACAGATGCGCCGCCAGCATTGGCGAGACGGATACGATGGTGATCAGCAGATCGCCCAGCTGTGGATTGGCCTTGAGAAGCGAAAAGAGCTGCACGCCCGCTGGCAGGCCGGCAAGAAATCCGTCAAAGGCCAGAAGCGCCTCGTCGGGCTTGTCCGCCTGCGCCAGTCGCGCCAGCAATTCAGGCTTCAGCCGGTTGAAAATCTCGGCGCCCCGCTCGGAGCGCAGCGCGGGATAGGCATGCCAGCCATCCATCACGGATGTATCGAAATCATGCGATGCGGGCGGCGGGGCCTGCTCCCTGCGTGTCTCCGTGAAGAAGCCTTCGGTGATCTCGTGAACCGCAGCCAAGCGCTGGTGCAAAGCGCCCTCCAGTTCCGCCACATCCACATCCATCAGCGCTGCGATCCGTGCCATGCCGTCGGGCGATTTGGGCAGCGTGTGGGTTTGGGCATCGCGCACCATCTGCAACCGGTGCTCGACCGTACGGTGGAATGTGTAGTGATCGCGCAGCGCGTCCGCCGCGTCCTGCGGCACCCAGCCCTTTTGCGCCAGCACCTGCAGACCCGCCTTGGTGCCACGCACCCGCAGATCCGGATCGCGCCCGCCCGCGATGAGCTGCCGGGTCTGGGTGAAAAACTCGATTTCCCGGATCCCGCCACGTCCCAGTTTCATATTATGGCCCGGCAGCGTGATCGGCCCGCCCAGCCCTTTATGTTCGCGGATCGCGAGTCGCATGTCATGTGCGTCCTGGATGGCCGCAAAATCAAGATGCTTGCGCCACACGAACGGGCGCAGCGTCTGCAAGAATCCCTCGCCCACTCCGATATCACCCGCACAGGGGCGCGCCTTTATGTAAGCCGCGCGCTCCCATGTGCGCCCCAAGCTTTCATAATACCGCGCCGCCGCAAGCAAGCCGACGCAGACCGGCGTGACCGCAGGATCAGGCCGCAGCCGCAGATCCGTCCGAAAGACATAGCCCTCCGCGGTAATCTCGCCGAGGCTCGCAGCCATTGCACGGGTCGCCTTGATCAGCCCCGCGCGCGCCTCCTGAAAATCGTCGTGGTCATAGCGGGCTTCGTCAAAGAGGCAGATCAGGTCGATGTCGGAGGAATAATTGAGCTCACCCGCGCCCATCTTGCCCATGGCAAGAACGGTCATGCCACCACCAGACGCTGCATCCTCCTCGCGTAGCCCCGGCAGCTTGCCCCGCCTGATCTGCGCGCCGATAGCAACCCGCAGCGCTGCTTGCGCCGCCGCATCCGCATAGGAAGTGAGCGCGCCCGTCACCTCCTCCAGCGACCACGCACCACCCAGATCAGCGAGCGCGGCCAGCAGCGCCACGCGCCGCTTTCCCTGCCGCAAACCGCTGTTGACCGTATCCGCCTCCAGCGCTGCAGTGTCCTGTACCAATCGGGCCAGTGCCGCCTCCGGCCCATCGACAGCCCCCTCCAGCCAGGCAGCCTCTTTTACCAAGAGCGCCCCCAGATAGGGAGAAAGCCCCGCAGCGCCCGACAGCAAGGGGCGCAGCGCCGCATCAAAGCGGCCTACCGGCACATCGCTATCGCCCGCCCCGTCGAACCGGGGGCAGCGTGTCAGGCGATCGGAGAGAGAAACAGCTTTCATGGTGCCACAGTTGCCCGCGCCACTGCGCGCGTCAATGGCAAGTGCATCTAAAATATTTCCTCACAAACATCTGTTCTGCATATATAAACTCAAAAAATGTAAATATCATTCACATATCCTCTTGCAAAAATCCTCACCATTCCCAAATTGAGTGATGTGAAAGGCATTTACATTAATCTCCTTTCTCCGGTGAAGCGTCCCACATCCGGGCCGCACACCGCCACCGAAAAAGGGAAACCAATGACAACGATGACCGGCACGACCTCCTACACCTCCTCACGAAGCGGCAATGAGAACTGGCTCAAGCGCGCTGAAAATTGGCTCGATGCGCGTGGCAAGGGCGCATGGATCGCCGCAATGGTGCTGGGGTTCATTATTTTCTGGCCCGTGGGCCTTGCCCTGCTGGCCTATATGTTCTGGAGCAAACGCATGTTTTCATCCTCCCCCCGATGCAGCAGCCGCAGCACGTCACGGTTCACCATGAACCGCCCCACAGGCAACGCCGCTTTTGACGCCTACAAGGCCGATACCCTGCGCCGCCTGCAAGAAGAGCAAGACAGCTTCGAGAGTTTTCTGGAGCGCCTGCGCGCCGCGAAGGACAAATCCGAGTTCGACGCCTTCATGGACGAGCGGGCCACCCGCAAAGACGACACATCCGAAGCGTAAGCTTGACAGCACCGCCGCGCCCTCCCACATCGGGAGGGCGTCCCTATGATTTCCCAATGAAAGCCTGTCATGACCCCTGATCCCGACGTCCAGCCACAGTTCTACGACGGTGTACCAACCAAACGCCTTCTGGCCTGGGTAGTCGATATCCTCGTCATAGCGGCCCTCACGGTCCTGGCGGTCCCTTTCACCGCATTCATCGGGCTTTTCTTTCTGCCGCTTTTGTTCATGGTGCTCAGCTTTGCTTACCGTGTTGTCACCCTCACCCGCGGCTCGGCCACTTGGGGCATGCGCCTGATGTCGATCGAGTTGCGGACCAGCGACGACGCCCCCTTCGATCTGTCACAGGCGTTTTTGCACACACTGGGCTATTCGTTCTCGCTGGCGATGGCGCCTTTGCAACTGGTTTCCGTCGTGCTTATGCTCAGCACAGAGCGGCGACAGGGTCTCACCGATTTGGCGCTCGGCACCGTTGCGCTCAACCGCCGCGCCTGATCAAGATATCGTCCCGTAACCTCCCCAAATTTAGGGTTTGCCCCCGGCGCGCTGCAAGCTATCGTATCGACTGAGAAACCAGAGGGACCCCGCCCATGCGCCACACCCTTCCCATCGCGCCGCAGTTCTATGTGACGGCACCCCAGCCCTGCCCCTATCTGGAGGGGCGGATGGAGCGTAAGCTGTTCACAGCATTGCAGGGCGAGAACGCGGAGACGCTGAACAACAGCCTTTCTGGTCAGGGTTTCCGGCGCAGCCAGAACGTGCTCTATCGTCCGTCCTGTGCCGACTGCGCGGCCTGTCTGTCCGCCCGCATCGATGTGTCGAAGTTCAAACCAAGCAAAAGCCAGCGCCGCACGATCAAGCGCAACGCACATCTCAAACGCCGCGCCACCTCGCCTTGGGCCACAGAAGATCAGTATGAACTCTTCCGCCGCTACCTCGACAGCCGCCACGCGGATGGCGGCATGGCGGATATGGATGTGTTCGAATTCGCCGCCATGATCGAGGAAACGCCTATTCGCAGCCGCGTGATAGAATACACCGATCCATCAACATCCCAGCTTGCCGGCGTTTGCCTCACGGATGTCCTGGGCGATGGCGTGAGCATGGTCTACTCCTTCTATACCCCCGACCGCCCCAGCGACGGCTTGGGCAACTACATCATCCTCGATCATATCGAGATCGCCCGCGATGCGGGGCTGCCTTACGTCTATCTGGGCTATTGGGTGCCCGGCAGCCGGAAGATGGGATACAAGGCCAAATTCTCGGGCCTCGAAGTGTTCATGGGCGGCGCGTGGCACCCCATGAGAGACCCCGAAGCCTTCGAGCTCGAAAAGCACCCGCTCGGCAATGATCCGATCGCCGAACAGGTCGCCAACATCTCCTTGCCTGATCTGAGCCCCAAACGCAGCTGAACCGCGGGCGCGCGACCGATTGTCAGACAGCCCCTTCAATTGCCCATTTGAATTCAAATATTGCAACTCGCCGCACACGCAGGCGTCCCCCTGATGCACCGTTCCCGCCGGATTGGGCGATTTAACTCACACCCCGTTCGCACCACCAAAACGCGGCCCAATGCAAAAAAGGGCGCCGCAAGGGGCGCCCTTTTAATCTGTCAACGGATCCGTGCGCCTAGGGGATCAGGTCCGGTATGATCGTCACGATCGACGGGAAGAACCACAACAGTGCAAGCGCGCCCACCTGGATCATCACAAAGGGGATGATCCCGCGGTAGATGTGCTGTGTCGTCACGCTTGGCGGCGCCACCCCGCGCAGATAGAACAGCGCAAAGCCGAAAGGCGGTGTCAGGAACGATGTCTGCAAGTTGACCGCGATCATGATCGTCACCCACTTGGGATCGAACGATCCGCCATAGATCACCGGTCCCACGATGGGCACAACGATGTAGATGATCTCGAGGAAGTCGAGAACGAAACCCAGCACGAACAGCACCAGCATCACGATCAGGAAAACCTTCAGCTCGTTGTCAAAGGATTTCAGGAACTGCTGCTGTCTCTTATACACATCT
>JAGXHD010000174.1 GCA_024636395.1 Sulfitobacter sp. | reverse complement strand
CATTGGTCGGGCACTGGTGGCTGGGGGTGGTGAAGATTACGTCCGTGTCGGGCGGGACCGATTCGGGCGGCATGCCTTCACAGTCCACGCGCACCGGGGTCACGTGGCAGCGCGACTGGATCAGGATATCGCGCAGGGAATGGTAGCAGGGATCTTCGAGCGCTGCGCGGCGGCGTTGGGTCAGCAAGACCTGCGCGGTGAGCCATAGGGCGTTTTGCGCGCCGAGCGTGATCAGGATCTGCTCGGGGGCGGCGCTGATGCCACGGCGCGGCAGGGTGTGGCGCGCAATGAACTCGATCAGCTTGGGATCGTCCTCGTCGTAGTAATCGCTGGTCATGGAATAGAAGTCGCGCTGGCCGAGGGCCTGAAGCGCGCAGAGGCGCCAATTTGCGTGATCGAACAGGGTCTTATCAGCCTGACCGTAGACGAAGGGATAGCGGTATTGCGACCAGTCCTGTGGTTTTGACGGGGTCACGCCGCCGCTGAAGCGCTGGCCAATGGCGCGTGTCCAATCTACGGTATCGAGGGTTTCGGGGGTGGGCGTGAAGCTCGGCGGGCTGGGCGCATTGTCTGACACGTAATAGCCCGAGCGCCCTTTTGAACTGAGATAATCATTCGCGAGTAGCTCTGTGTAGGCGATGGTCACGGTTATGCGGCTGACGCCGAGATGTATTGCAAGTTTGCGCGTCGAGGGGAGCTTTTCGCCACGCTGGAACCGGCCCGACAGGATTCCCTGCGCGATCATCTGCTGGATCTGCGACTGCAAGGTGCCCTGAGCATCGGGCTGGAGAAAGAAAGTCTCGACGGGGAGGGCCATACGTTCATTATTATGTTGGACTTATTGGCAATGCAATCTGGATATAAGGCGGGGTGAAATCAAAGATGTAGCGGTCGCTAAGGGTGTAGATGCACGAGATTGCGCCAAATCATCAAAAAGTTTCATAAATTAGAAAATTGAAAAGGTGACGGTGCGGGTGCTTAACGTGCGCCCCTGCACACCGCCTGCATATCGCGTGGTGCCCTTTCCAGATCTTTGGCGCCGAGCGATGCGGTGTGGAGGATCAAACGGTAGGTTCGAAATGAACCTGAAAGATGGACATCGCCAGATGGTCCACGAAACTGAAAGGTTGCAAAAAGAGATGTCAGCAAAATGGATCGACACATTCCGACGGGTCGCGGTACCCGATCGGGGGGAGGTTTGTTGTGCGTTCAAAAATGTGTTCGGGATTTTCTGGCCGGAACTATCGTCCTCTATCGCCATGACAGACGGGTCGGGAAGTAACACGATTTTTAAGATTCGGGGTTGGGCGTCGCATATCGCGATACGTGAGAGCCATATCATCCAGTTTGAAAGGCAGCGCGTGATCATATCCAATTGGATCCTGATCTGAGCGCGCGCGGAGGCTGCCGCCGCGTAAGATACTTTGCATACAAAAAAGCCCCGCTGTAGAGCGGGGCCTTTGTCTCACGGGGGAGTGCCCGTTCGTTATGGGCAGGCGGCGACGTATGTCGAGCCGTCTGGGCGCTGGTAGGTGCAATTGCCGTTGGATTGACGGTTGATCAATGTGCCGGCGAGCAGTCCGGCACCTGCACCGATGATGGCGCCTTTGGTTCTATCGTTGCTGCTGGACACGGAAGCGCCAGCAAGCGCGCCAGCGGCTGTGGTGGCGGCGAGCGTGCCATCAGGCGTGTCGCATGCGGCGAGCGCCGCGATCATCGGCAGAATCATTATAAATTTTTTCATGGTGTTTTCCCTTTGGACTACTCACAAACACGTGAGGTATAGGATGGTTCCCACCTTTCTGCGTTTATTTTTGCCAAAATAGACATATCTAAGCATGGACCATTTGGGAGGTCTGGGCCTCCCCGCCGGGAAGGCCCTCCATTTTACGGCGTATGGCGTCAGGCGAAAACGCGGCCCATAGCGCCGTCGACGGCGTCGATGATCTGGTCAATGTCGTCTTTTTTCACGATGAGCGCGGGTGAAAAGCAAAGGGTGTTGTTCTTGCCCGGCAGGGAGCGGTTGGTCGCGCCAATGACGATACCTTGCTGCATACAATCGCCGACCACCGCCTGAACCAGCTTTTCGGCAACGGGGGCTTTGCTCCCGCGGTCGGTGACGAGTTCCGCGCCGAGGAAGAGGCCCTTGGAGCGTACATCGCCGATGACGTCGTATTTATCCTGTAGTTCGAGCAGCTTGTCGGTCATGTAAGCGCCCATTTTCAGGGTGTTTTCCAACAGGCCCTCGCGCTCGATGATCTTCATGTTCTCGATCGCCGCGGCGGGGCCTGCTGTGCAGCCGCCAAATGTCGAGATATCGCGGAAGTAGTTCATTGGATCAGCGGCATCGTCCTTGAACATGTTGAACACTTCCTCGGTCGTCACGAGGCAGGCGATGGCGGCATAGCCCGAGGCAACGCCTTTGGCCATTGTCACCATGTCAGGCCTGATGCCGTAATGCTGGTAGCCGAACCATGTGCCGGTACGGCCGAGGCCGCAGACGACTTCGTCGATGTGGAGGAGAATATCGTATTGGTCACAGATTTCGCGGATCCGCTCCCAGTAGCCGTCGGGGGGTGTGATCACGCCGCCGCCCGCTGTCACCGGCTCTAGGCAGAGGCCGCCGACCGTATCGGCGCCTTCTTCGAGGATGACTTTCTCAATCTGGTTGGCGGCCCAGACGCCGTAGCCTTCGACCGGTGCGCCTTCCTGCTCGAAGCTGCGGTATTCGAGGCAATGAGGGACGCGGACGAAGCCGGGGGTGAAGGGGCCGTATTGTGCGCCGCGCTCGTCTTGGCCGCCTGCCGAGAGGCAGCCGATGGTGGTGCCGTGGTAATCACGGTCGCGGAAGAGGATCTTGTGCTTTTTGCCGCCGTAGCGCTTGTGAGCGATCTGGCGGACCATCTTGAAGCCCTTCTCGTTGGCCTCAGAGCCTGAGTTGCAATAATAGACACGGGACATGCCCGGCATCTTGTCGATCAACATTTCCGAGAAGATCGAGCCGGGGATCGAGCCCGCTGAGCCCGCGAAATAGTTGAGCTTGATCAACTGATCGCGCACGGCGTTGGCGATTGATTCGCGCCCGTAGCCCACGTTGACGGTCCAGACGCCGCCCGAGACGGCGTCGATATGCTCCTTGCCGTGCTGATCCCAGACGCGCATGCCCTTACCCTCGACGATGATGCGCGGATCACCTGTTTCATACTGTTTATGCTGGCTCAGGTGGTGCCAGACGTGCGCCCGGTCCGCCTCAACGATGCGGGAAATATCGTTTTCATTGAATGTACCGTCCATCGTGGAAACCTTTCGTGAGCGGAGAATTGGGGAAATCGAAAGCAGTTTTTCGACCGTTACCATACCAGAGGGTCAAACGGCGATAAAAAATAGGGCCAGAGGCGGGCGATATTTAGGGCCACATTGCTGAGTGTTCAGAAATTGACCGCTTTTGCGTGGAATAGGGTGGGCGACGGGACGGATCACCGCGTGGATCACCGGGAGGTACCGGCCAGAATGGAGTTATCTTGGGGGCAAACGGATCACTTGTTTGTGGGAGAGAGCGTCAGGCGGGACGGTTGTCCGCCTCCCGTGGCGTGACTGCGCACCGTTTGGGCAAGGCCTCCGCTTCGCCGTATCTGCGGGCGCAAACGTGTTGCAAGTATCTTAGGCATCCCACAGAATGTTCGCGTTGCTTGTGCGTGCCGCAAGATCCAACCCTGGGTCCCGCCGAACGGGGCCGGGCAAAAACAACTGGGAGAATTCTACTATGATGAAGAAAACATTAAGTGTGTTTGTCGCCGGCGCTGTGATGTCCGTGACCGGAACCGCTGCTTTTGCGGACGGACACGGCGAGATTACTGTCGGGTATTTCCTCGAATGGCCCATGCCGTTCCAGTTTGCCAAAGTAAACGGAACCTATGACGAAGCACTGGGCAAAAAGGTTAATTGGGTCAGCTTCGACAGCGGCGTGGCGATGTCTGCCGCGATGGCGTCGGGCGATGTCCAGATTTCCGTAAGCCAGGGTGTGCCGCCGTTCGTCGTCGCGACCTCGGGCGGGCAGGATATCCAGATCGTCGATGTGGCTGTGTCCTATTCGGAGAATGACAACTGCGTGGTGGCCTCCGCTCTGGAAATCGACAAGAATTCAACCGCCGAGCTCGCAGGCAAGAAAGTGGCCGTGCCGCTGGGTACTGCGGCGCATTACGGCTTTCTCAAGCAGATGGAGCATTTCGGCGTGGATGTGGGCAGCATGTCCGTCGTGGACATGGCCCCTGCCGAGGGTGCTGCTGCGCTGAGCCAGGCGTCAGTCGATATGGCCTGTGGCTGGGGCGGCGCACTGCGCCGCATGAAGGAATCCGGCAACGTGTTGCTGACGGGTGCCGAGAAGGAAGAACTGGGCATTCTGGTGTTTGACGTGACATCCGCGCCAGCCTCCTATGTGGCCGAGAATGGCGAAGAGTTGGCGAAGTTCCTCAAGGTGACAGCAGATGCAAACGCCATGTGGAATGCAGGTGGTGACGCGGCGGCGGCAATGCTGCCCGTGATCGCTCAGGACGCCGGCATGGACGAAACCGCCACGGCCGAAACGCTTGCGGGCTTTGAATTCCCGTCCGTAGAAGAGCAGATGAGCGCTAAGTGGTTCGGTGGCGGCAGTCAGACGTTTATGGGCGGCGTCGCTCAGGTTTTCCTCGACAGTGGCTCCATCGACAGCGCCCTCGAGGACTACTCCGGTACGATAAACACCGGCCCGCTGACTGCCGTAAGCGGCATGTAACCCCCCGACACTACCGGTCCGGCGTGCATCCGTGCGCCGGACCTTTCTTTACATGAGAAGAGGCGGGGCAAACTCCGCCCTGACGGTCGCTGTCTGCGGCCAGAAAGCAGGGACATGTCCGGACTTTCCATTGATAAACTCTCAATGCGGTTCGATCTGCCGAATGGCGGATCGGTGCAGGCGCTCAAAGATGTATCGCTCGAGCTTAAGGCGGGCGAGTTGCTGAGTGTGCTGGGGCCTTCGGGATGTGGCAAGACGACCCTGCTCAACATCGTGGCGGGGTTTCTCGCGCCGACCGACGGTGTGATGAAGCTCAACGGCCACCAGATCACCGGCCCTGATGCAGAGCGCGGGATGGTGTTTCAGCAGGGCGCGCTGTTCGAGTGGATGAGCGTGCGCGACAACGTGGGCTTTGGCCCGTCGATGAAGGGGATGCCGAAGCACGACAAGGCGGAGATCGTGAACCATCTGCTCGATGTCGTGGGATTGCAGGATTTCAAGGAAAAGGCGGTTTATGAGCTGTCGGGCGGAATGCAGCAGCGCGTGGCACTGGCCCGTTGTCTGGCCAATGATCCGGATGTGATTTTGATGGACGAGCCGCTGGGCGCGCTCGATGCGCTGACGCGCGAGAAGATGCAGAGCCTCGTGCTCAAGCTGTGGAAAGAGACCGGCAAGACGATCATTCTGATCACGCATTCCGTGGAAGAGGCGCTGCTTCTGGGTGAGCGGCTGATCGTGATGGCGCCCCGTCCAGGGCGCATTCACAAGGAATACCGCCTGCCGTTTGCCGAGTTGGGCGTCTCTTCGGATCTGCGCGAGGTGAAGAAGCACCCTGATTTTGCGAAAAAGCGCGAGGAGATTCTGGGCATGATCTGGGACATGGAAGAGGAGATCATGGGCCGCTCGGAGGCGAGCGCATGACAGGGCTGATCGTACTGGCCGTCTACGTCGGCATTTTCGTGGCGGCGATGGTGATCTTTACGCGACTTGGTGCCAAGATGCGCGACTATACATCGCTCAAGACTGTGACGTTCGGCGACGAGAGTGCGGTGCGGCCCAACCGGGCGGCTGGCATCATCTCGATCCTGACGCTGTTCCTGCTATGGGGGATGTTTACCGGATCGTCGCTTATCCCCGGATTTCTGCACGCGCCGGCACCTTTTCAGGGCCAGACATCCTTCGACCTCACGGTGGAGGCGAATGGGCAAACGGATATGTCCAGTGTCACGGTTCTGGTACACGAGCGCGAGCAGAACCCGGATGATGTGGAGGTGGAGCCCGGCGACGGCTTTGCCAAGAACGACAGCATTACCGTGGCGCAATACCGCAGCCAATTGGTCAGCTTTGACCGCAATGACGAGATCACGCGCGCGGACGGTGCGGAGGTCGTGGCCGTCAATGGCCAGCGGGTCCGGCCCGGTGACAGGATCGAGATCGAGGGCGGATCGGTGACGATCTCCGACAAGGGCACGCCGAATTTCGAGCCCTACAACGGCATGCAGATGGAGCCGCTTTATCTGCCGTCGCCCGAGGCGGTGGTAGACCGGACGATTAAGGTGCTCGATGAGGGGTTCCGGGGAACATCGCTGCTGGGGCATCTGGGCTGGTCGCTGTTTCGGGTGATCGCGGGGTTTGTGTGCGGCGCGATTGTGGGAATTCCGTTGGGCTATGCGATGGGGCTGAGCAACTGGTTTCGCGGCTGGTTCGACCCGATCGTGGAGTTCATGCGGCCTGTCCCGCCCTTGGCGCTCATTCCGCTGGTGATCATCTGGGCGGGCATTGGCGAGACAGGCAAGATTATCCTGCTGTTTCTCGCCGCGCTGTGGATCATGGCGATTGCCGCGCGCTCCGGTGTGTCGGGCGTCAATATCGCGAAGGTGCACGCGGCCTATTCGCTGGGGGCGAGTAAGTGGCAGATCATGCGCTATGTGATCATACCGAACTCGCTGCCGGAGATTTTCACCGGTGCGCGGGTGGCGATGGGCGTGTGCTGGGGCACCGTGGTCGCGGCGGAACTGGTCGCGGCGGAAAAGGGGGCGGGCATGATGATCATGGTCGCGTCG
Source organism: Sulfitobacter sp. (assembly GCA_024636395.1). GTDB lineage: Bacteria > Pseudomonadota > Alphaproteobacteria > Rhodobacterales > Rhodobacteraceae > JAGXHD01. The sequence goes on along the minus strand of JAGXHD010000174.1, from coordinate 9,711 downwards.
AAATTCCAGAACACCGATATCGTCATACTGGGCATCATCCTGATCGGGGTGATCGGCTTTGGCATCGATATGCTGATGCGCGGGGCCGAGCGGTTCATGGTGCCATGGAAGGGCAAGGGCTGATCCTGCCTGTGGCTAACATACGCTCTTGGGGGAGTGTCTAAAGTCCTCGGCGGGGCAACCGTGCGCTGGAAATCCAATGCGAATGATATAAAAATGGCCAGAGCGGATGCTCCGGCCGTTTTTAGGTTCGAGGTGGTTGAGGCGGCTTAGCGTTTTGGGCCTTTGGGCCGCGCATCGCCGCCGCGAGTCGAGGGCTTTTTGGCTTTACCGGGAGGTGTGAAACGCTTGGAAGCGTCAGCCGCGCGGTTGTAGCCGCCCTCGGGCTTCGCTTCAGCGCGGGCAGCGCCTTCTTTGGCGGGCTTCTTCCAGACGGCTTTGGCGCCCGATTTTGCTGCGGGCTTTTCGCCTGCCGGTTTATCTTTCCACGCGGTCTTTGCTTTGGGCTTTTCGCCCGCTTTCATCGGCGTCCGCTCGGTCTTATGGGACTTGGGCGGGCGATCCGCGTCGCGCTTTGGCTTGGCCGGTGCGCCGCGGGGCTTGTCTGCCGCACGGGGCTTGTCCGTGGCGCGGGGTTTGGCCGCCGCTGCGGGCGCTGCCGCCTCCTCGCGCTGTGGTTTGGGCTTGTGCGCAGGCTTGGGCGTGTCTGGATTGTAGTCTGGTTTATCACGGTAGGACGGTTTTGGCCCTTTGTCTTGGTCGAACTTGCCTCCCGGCTTGTAGCCGGTCCCCTTGTTTTCGGGGCGGGCAGTGCGGGGGCCGAAGTCCGGCACGCCGTCGAGACGGGTCAGGGTCACGCCATCTTCGGCTTTCATGTCGGGACCAAGGGCGTTGACTAGCTTGGGCACAGCGCCTTCGGCCACCTCGACGTAGGAGTGGCGCGGCTGCACGCGGATGGCGCCGATGTCGTCGCGGGTCATGTCGCCGACGCGGCAGAGCATGGGCAGGATCGTGCGCGGCTCGGCACCATCGTTGCGGCCTGTGGACACGGTGAACCAGACGGATTTGCCAAATTCCATGCGCGGTGCATTTTCCTTGCCGTCGCCGGGGTTGGACAGTTCCTCGGGCGCGGAGCCACGGGAGCGGTGCAGGTTCACGAAGGCTGTGGCGAGTTGTTCTGGCGAATAGCGCTCGACCAGCTCGGCCACGAACTCCACCGCGTCCTCGGGTGCGGGGGTGGTCCATGCGGCATCGTTGAGCAGACGCTCCTGATCGGCGGCGTTCACTTCCGATGCGGAGGGGGGCAGCGCCCATTCCGCGTCGAGCTTGGCCCAGCCCATGAGGCGCGTGGCCTTGGAGCGCATTTTCGGCGGGACGATCAGAGCGGAGACGCCTTTGCGCCCCGCGCGGCCTGTCCGGCCCGAACGGTGCAGGAGCGTGTCGGCGTTGGTGGGCAGATCGGCGTGGATCACCAGTTCGAGATTGGGCAGGTCGATGCCGCGGGCGGCCACGTCGGTGGCGACGCAGACACGGGCGCGGCCATCACGCAGGGACTGGAGCGCGTTCGTTCGCTCGGTCTGCGAGAGCTCACCCGAGAGGGCCACGACGGAGAAATTGCGGTTCGTCAGGCGCGAGGTCAAGCGTGCCACGGCGGCGCGGGTGTTGCAAAAGACGATCGCGTTCTTCGCCTCGTAGAAGCGCAGGATGTTGAGGATCGCATTTTCAGTATCGCGTGGATTTACGGTGAGCGCGCGGTATTCGATGTCGGAGTGCTGCTTGCCATCTGCCACGACGGAGATGCGCTGCGCATCGCGCTGGTAGCTTTTGGCGAGCTTTGCGATAGCGGCGGGGACGGTCGCCGAGAACATCAGCGTGCGGCGTGTCGCGGGAGATTCGCCCAAGATGAATTCGAGATCCTCGCGGAAGCCCAGATCGAGCATCTCGTCGGCTTCGTCCAGCACCACGGCGCGGATGTCGGTGAGGTCGATGTTGTTGCGTTTGATGTGGTCACACAGGCGGCCGGGCGTGGCCACGACGATATGCGCGCCCCGGTCGAGCGTGCGTCGCTCGGTGCGGGTGTCCATGCCGCCCACACAAGTGGCGACGATTGCGCCTGCTTTGCCGTAAAGCCATGTCAGCTCACGACTTACCTGCATCGCGAGCTCGCGGGTGGGGGCGATGATGAGGGCCAGCGGTGCGCCCGCGCGGCCGAAATGCGTCTGGTCGCCCAGCAGGGTGGGGGCGATGGCCATGCCGAAGGCCACGGTTTTGCCCGAGCCGGTCTGGGCGGACACGAGAAGGTCGGCGCCGTCGAGTTCGGGGGCGATGACGGCGTCCTGGACGGGTGTCATCGTGTCGTAGCCTTGGTCGGCCAGTGCGTCTGCGATCGTTTGAATCAAGGGGCGTTCCTGAACAGATAAAGAATAAGTTTTCCTGCCCCTACTGGTTTGGGGGGCGTTTGTACACGGGGCATTTCGCGCGGGCAGCATTGCGCGCAGCGCAGGACAATCGGCTGGAGATCAGCGGTGTAGTGAAAATTAGGGGTGTGAAAATGGTGACTTCCATATAGAACAAAAGAAGAACAAACTGGAGGGATGTATGATGAGCGATTCTTCTTATGGTCAGTTGGTGAAGCTGGACAACAAGCACGGCGTGGTAGATGTGCCGCGGCCGGACGTCTCTCAGGCGGTGCTCAAGGATGCGCTGTCGGCGCGGCCTTTCGATGCGGCGGTGACGGCCTTCGTACTGGCGTGCCTGCCGCGCAGCAAGGCGCCGGTGCTTTGGGTGCAGGACCGCGCCTCGCGGCTCGAGAACGGTCGGGTCTACGGGCCTGCGCTCAAGGGCATGCGGCTTTTGCGGGTCGAGGTGAGCCACGCGCGCGACGTGCTGTGGGCGATGGAGGAGGGGGCGGGCTGTGCGGGGTTGGCCGCCGTGGTGGGCGAGGTGCATGGCGCGCCGCCGGTGCTGGATTTCACGGCGACCAAGCGGCTTGCGATGCGGGCGGAGGCCTCGGGCATACCTGTCTGGCTGATCAGGTCGGGTACGGTCGAGGGATTGTCGGCGGCGCGAGAGCGGTGGCGGATCGGTTCGCTGGCTTCGGAGGTGCATCCCTACAATCCTGCGGCACCCGGTGCGCCGATGTGGGAGGCGGAGCTGTTCCGGGCGCGCGGACGCAGTCCGGGGATCTGGGAGGTTTCCCATGACGTTGGAAAGAACGGGGGCGAGAATCGTCTCCGCTTTCTTCCCCGATCTGGCGATGGACCGTTGGAGGAGGATCACGGCCGCGCAGCGCACGCTGCCGGATGAGGCGGTGCCCGTGGTGCTGGCCACGCAAGGTACGCACGGGCCGGTGGTACATGCGGTGAGTGCGGCGGGTGTGGCAAGGGGGATCGCCTGCGGTGCGCGGGTGGTCGATGTACAGGCGATCCATCCCGATCTGCATGTTGAGCAGGCGGATATAGAGGGGGATCAGGCGCTGCTCGGGCGGGTGGCGCTTTGGGCGCGGCGGTGGTGCCCCTGGACGGTGGCGGAGCACGACGGGATCTTGATGGATGTGCGCGGCGCAGCGCATCTGTTTGGCGGCGAGGCGCAGATGTTGCGCGACATGCACGCGCGCTTTGCCATGCAGGGGCTGCGAGCGCGGCTGGCGCTGGGGCCCACGCGCGGGGCGGCGCAGATGTTGGCGCGGTTCGGGGCGCAGGGGGTGATTTGCGGCGCTGATGATGTGGCGGAGGTGCTGGCGCCCCTGCCGGTGGCAGCGCTGCGTTTACCGCATGATACGCTGCGCCTGCTAGAGCGGCTGGGGTTGCGCACGGTAGGCGCACTGGCTGATGTGCCTCGTGTGGGGCTGATGCGGCGCTTTGCGGGGACCGTAGAGGCGGCCAATCCGCTGCTGCTGCTGGATCGGGCGCTGGGGCGCTCTGCTGATCCGCTCGACGCGCCTGCGGAGGGTGCGCGCTGGCTCGCACCGGTGCGGATGGCGGAGCCGGTGGTGGATCCGGTGCCCTGGCTGGAGGGGCTGGCGGAGGATCTGGCGGCGCAGCTGGCGCAGGCAGAGCAGGGCGCGCGGCTGCTGCGGGTGACGATCTACCGTGTGGACGGGGAATGGCGGAGCCGCGATGTGGCGACGGCCCGTGCGAGCCGGGATGCGCTGCATTTCGTGCGGCTGGTGACCGGAAAGCTCGACGGGATTGATCCGGGATTCGGATTCGATCTGATGACGCTGGAAGCGCTGCGGGTGGAGCCGCTGGTGTTGCATCAGGACCGTCTGGACGGGACCCACGATGCAGGTGCGGACGTGGCGGCGCTGCTGGACCGGCTGACCGCCAAGCTCGGGCCGCAGCGGGTCACGTGGGATGCCTGGGTGCAGAGCCACAAGCCCGAACGGGTGGAGGCGCGGGTGCCGGTACTTGCGGGGGCTGTGGAGGGTACGGTGGAGGTGGCGCGGGAGCGGCCCTTGCGGCTGTTCGATCCGGCTGAGGAAGTTGTGGTGCTCTATGCGGTGCCGGAGGGGCCGCCCGCGCGGTTTTCGTGGCGGCGGGTGACGTTTTTGATGGTGCGTTTCGAGGGGCCGGAGCGGATCGCGCCCGAATGGTGGCGCGACCGGAGCGGCACCCGGCTGCGGGATTATTACAAGGTCGAGGTCATGGAAGGGCGGCGCTTCTGGCTTTTCCGTGGGGGGATCGTGGGGGATGCGCGGGGGGGGGATCCCCGCTGGTTCTTGCAGGGGGTTTTTGGGTGACGTGCGACGCGCGCGTCCCGCGACGCCCCGCCCGCCATCCTGTGAGGGTTTAGAGACTTATTTTGAGGTAAAGGCTGCCACCTGATGCCACAGCAGGAAGGACATAAACGCCGGTCGATCGAGGATGACGACCCGTTTCACTGGAACGATCCCGGCCCTTACGTGGAGCTGGGCCTGTCGACGTGTTTTTCGTTTTTGCGGGCGGCGTCAGATGCGGTCGATCTGGCAGTGATGGCGAATATGCTTGGCTATCATGCCATTGGGGTGGCGGATCACAATACTCTGGCCGGGGTGGTGCGGCTGCATGTGGAGGCCCGCACGGCAAAGGTGCGCCCACTGATCGGGGCGCGTCTGGTCCTTTTGTGCGGGACGGAGCTGCTGGCCTATCCGCGGGACCGCAACGCCTACGCGCGGCTCAGCACGCTGCTGTCGCGGGGCAAGATGGCGGATGTGGATGGCGGCTGGCAGGCCAAGGGCGAGACACATCTGACGCTGGAGATGGTGGCGGAGTATAGCGCGGGCATACAGTTCATCGTGATGCCGCAGGGCAAGCTCGATGTGTTCGAGGCGGGGCTGGGGCGGCTGTGCAACGCCTTGCCGACGCTGCGGCATATCGGGGCGGCGTATCTCTACCGGGGCGACGATGTGGGGCGGATCAACCGGCTGGACAAGACTGCGCGGGCGCAGGGTCTGGAGATACTGGCGACAAATGACGTGCTGTATCACAGCCCTGCACGCAGGCCTTTGCAAGATGTGATGACCTGTATCCGGCACGGTAAAACCATCGAGACGGCAGGGTTTTTGCTGGAGGCCAATGCGGAGCGGTATCTCAAGGCACCCGCCGAGATGTGCCGTCTGTTCGCCGCGTGGCCCCATGCGATTGCGGCCACGCGCAAGGTGGCGGATGCCTGCGAATTCTCGCTCGACGATCTGAAGTATGAGTATCCGCACGAGATCGTGCCGCAGGGCCGCACGGCGATGGAGGAACTGGAGCGGCTCACCTGGGCGGGCGCGGCGTGGCGCTATCCGGACGGGGTGACGGACAGGGTGCGCGCGATCATTGAAAAGGAATTCGATCTGATCCGCTCCAAGAAGATCGCGCGGTATTTCCTGACCATTAACGATATCGTGCGGTTTGCGCGCGAGGAGGCCCGCCCGCCGATCTTATGTCAGGGGCGCGGTTCGGCGGCAAATTCGGTGGTGTGTTTTTGCCTCGGGATCACGGCAGTGGACCCCGAGGAGCATGACGTGCTCTTCGAGCGGTTCTTGAGCGAGGAGCGCGACGAGCCGCCCGATATCGACGTGGATTTCGAGCACGAGCGGCGCGAGGAGGTGATCCAGTATATGTACCGCACGTACGGGCGGGAGCGGGCGGGGCTCTGTGCCACGGTCATCCACTATCGCCCGCGCTCGGCGATCCGGGAGGTGGGCAAGGCGATGGGGCTCTCGGAAGATGTGACCTCGAAACTGGCCAGCACGGTCTGGGGCAGTTTCGAGGGGCAGATGGGGGATGCGCGCGTGAAGGATGCGGGCATGGATCTGAGCGATCCGTACCTGCGCCGTGTGATCGCGATTGCGCGGCAGATGACCGGGATGCCGCGGCATCTGAGCCAGCATGTGGGTGGGTTCATCCTGACGGAGCGGCCGCTGACCGAAATGGTGCCCATCGGAAACGGGGCGATGCCGGAGCGGAGTTTTATCGAGTGGGACAAGGACGACATCGACGCGCTGGGGATTTTCAAGGTGGATATTCTGGCGCTGGGGATGCTCACGTGCATCGCAAAGGTGTTTGACCTGATGGGGGCGCATTACGGGGTGCGCCATGATCTAGCCTCTGTGCCCAGCGATGATGCCGATACCTATGACATGCTGTGCGCGGGGGATTCGCTTGGTGTGTTTCAGGTGGAAAGTCGCGCGCAAATGGCGATGCTGCCAAAACTCAGGCCGCGCAAATTTTACGATCTGGTAATCGAGGTGGCGATCGTGCGGCCCGGGCCCATTCAGGGCGATATGGTGCATCCTTATTTGCGGCGCAGGCAGGGGCTGGAGGGGGTGGCATACCCTGCGCCCGGCCCGGAGCATCCGCAGGATGAATTACTGCGGATACTGGGGCGCACGCTGGGGGTGCCAATCTTTCAGGAGCAGGCGATGAAAATTGCAATTGATGCGGCACAGTTCAGCCCCAAGGAGGCCAACGAACTGCGTAAGGCGATGGCCACCTTCCGCTCGCGCGGGACGATCGAATTGTTGCAGCAGAAGATGGTGGGGCGGATGACCAAGCGGGGCTATGACGAGGAATTCGCGCAGCGGTGTTTCAATCAGATCAAGGGGTTCGGGGAATATGGCTTCCCCGAGAGCCATGCGGCAAGTTTTGCCAAGCTGGTGTATGTGTCGAGCTGGATGAAGTGCCATTATCCGGCGGCGTTTGCCTGCGGGCTGCTCAATTCCCAGCCGATGGGCTTTTACGCGCCCGCCCAGATCGTGCGGGATGCGCGCGAGCACGGGGTGGAGGTGCGGGCGGTGGATGTGAACTATTCCGATTGGGACTGTACGCTTGAGCCCTGCGAGGGCGGGTTTTCCCTGCGTCTGGGGCTGCGGCAGGTGGACGGGATGCGGAGGGATGCGGGGCTGCGCATCATGGGGGCGCGGGAGGTGCCTTTCGCGGATGTGGGCGATCTGAAGGCGCGCGCGCGTCTCGATCGCGGGATCATCGGCAAACTGGCGGCGGCGGATGCGTTCCGCTCCTGTGGGATCGACCGCAGGGCCGCACTTTGGCAGGCGCAGGGGCTGCGCGATGCGCCCGCGCTGGCGCTGTTTGATCATGCGGAAGCGGCGGGTGAGGGTGACGAGCCTGAGGTGGCCCTGCCCGCCATGGCGCAGGCGGAGCATGTGGTGGCCGATTACCAGACGCTCCGGTTGTCGCTCAAGGCGCATCCGATGGGGTTCTTTCGCACATCTCTGCGCAAACAGGGATTCATCGGTACGCATGACCTCATTCACATGCGGCACGGGCAGCGCGCCAGCCTTGCGGGGTTGGTGCTTGTGCGGCAAAAGCCGGGCAGCGCCAAGGGCGTGTGCTTCATCACGCTAGAGGATGAGGATGGCGTGGCGAACCTCGTGATCTGGCCCAAGCTTTTCGAGCACTATCGCGCGCTGATCATGACTGCGCGATTGCTGGTGGTGCACGGGCGCGTGCAGACCGATGGCCGCGTGATCCATGTGGTGGCGGACCGGCTGGAGGACCGTACGGCGCGGCTCGACACGCTAGCGGATGAGCGGTTGCGTGCGACTTTCGCGCGGGGCGACGAGGTGCTGCATCCGGTACCCGGTCAGGTGGGGGGGCGGCAACATCCCCGCGACGTGCGCGTTATTCCTAAATCTCGTGATTTTCACTGACGGCATGCTGGGCTAGGATAAAGCGAACACTCTCAAAGGCACCCCCATGAACAACCCGTTCTCCGTCCCGAACATAGTCATTGCGCGCTTTTGGCAATGGAAAGGCTGTGGCGCATGATCAATCTTGAGAAACAGGCATTCCTGACGGGGCTTTTCGAGGCGGCTGTGACTGCTGCGGATGCGACGGCAGCGCTGCGACCCTACCTGCCCGCAAAGCCCCAAGGCCGCGTGGTTGTCGTGGGGGCGGGCAAGGGCGCTGCGCAACTCGCGGCGGCGTTCGAGGACTTGTGGGACGGGCCAGTGGAGGGTGTGGTGGTCACGCGCTATGGTTACGGCTGCGCGACGCGGTCTATCCGCGTAATGGAAGCGGCGCATCCGGTGCCGGACGCGGGCGGGATGGCCGCGACGGCGGCGCTTTTCGAGGCGGTCAGCGGATTAGGGCCGGAAGATCTGGTGGTCGCGCTCATTTGCGGGGGGGGATCGGCTTTGTTGCCCTGTCCGCCGGAGGGGCTGACGCTGGCCGACGAGCGGGCGCTCAACGAGGCGCTGCTGGCGTCGGGCGCGCCGATCGGCGTGATGAATGCAGTGCGCAAGCATGCCAGCGGGATCAAGGGCGGGCGGCTGGCGGCGGCGGCGCACCCCGCGCGCGTGGTGAGCCTGATCGTGTCGGACGTACCGGGGGACGATCCGGCGCAGGTGGCCTCGGGGCCTACGGTGCCGGATTTCGTGACGCTGGCAGACGCGCGGGCGCTGATCGCGGCGCGAGGGATCGTGCTGCCGGAGGCTGTGCTTTCCCATATGGCGGAGGCGCCGCGCCCCGATGATCCCGTCTTCGCCCGCAACGAGGTGCACGTGATCGCCTCTGCGCGGCTATCGTTGGAGGCAGCGGCAGCAAAAGCGCGGGCGGCGGGGGTACCTGCGGTGATACTGTCCGATGCCATCGAAGGAGAGGCGGAGGTCATCGGACAGATGCACGCGGCGATTGCCCGCGAGGTGGCGGCGCGGGGGCGGCCTTTTGCGGCGCCAGTTGTGATCCTGTCGGGCGGAGAGACGACTGTGACCCTGCGCCACACCGAAGGGCGCGGGGGGAGGAATACAACATTTCTGCTGGGCCTTGCGCGGGGCATCGATGGGATCGCGGGGATCACGGCGTTGGCAGCGGACACGGACGGGATAGACGGGTCACAGGACAATGCGGGCGCATTCGCGGATGGGGAGACTGCGGCTGCGATGCGTGCAGCGGGAGTGGATCCAGCGGATGCGCTGCGTAGGCATGACGCCTGGGGGGCGTTCGAAGCAGTGGACGGGCTTTTCGTTACAGGACCTACGGGGACGAACGTAAACGACTTTAGGGCGCTATTGGTGGAGGGATGACCGTCCGCGAAGCTATTGATTTGTTTTTCAAGGCCCGGCCACTCTAGGGATATTCGCCTTGCGAATACCCTGCCGTGGCTTAACGCTTTTACGTTGTAGAATCGCTTGGTGGAGCATAGCGGGATCGAACCGCTGACCTCCTGCATGCCATGCAGGCGCTCTCCCAGCTGAGCTAATGCCCCAATCACGCAAGCGTGGAT
>JAGXHD010000173.1 GCA_024636395.1 Sulfitobacter sp. | reverse complement strand
CCCCCCGTTCGCCGACACGGCTTGCATACCCCCTGTTGCCCTCCGGATCCTGCAACCCTTCGATAAATTCATGCGCTTCGGCCTGCACAGCGGCGGCGATCGCCTCCTGCTCCGTTGCATCGGGCCGTCCGTAGCGGATGTTTTCAAGCACGGAGCGGTGCAGGAGCGCGCTGTCTTGTTGCACCATCCCGATCCGTCGGCGCAGACTGTCCTGCGTGACTGATGCAATATCCTGCCCATCAATCTCGATCCGTCCGGAATCTGCGTCGTAAAAGCGCAAAAGCAACTTGAGCAGGGTCGATTTCCCGGCACCGGACCGCCCGATCAGACCAACCTTCTGACCCGGTTCAATCACCAGATCAAGCGCATCCAGCCCTCCGGCCCCCCGCCCGTAATGATGGCTGAGGCCCTTCATCTCGATCCGCCCCGCCGTCAACGCAAGCGGGACAGCTCGTGGCGTATCGACGAGTTGGATGGGCTGGGCAATCGTCTCCATCCCCTCGGCGACGACCCCCAACTGACGGAAGAACGACGACAGCGCCCACATGATCCACGCGGTCATGGAATTGAGCCGCAGTGTCAGCGTGGTGGCGGCGGCGACAGCGCCCACACTCGCCTCACCGTTGATCCACAGCGACAGCGCCCAACCCACAACGCCGACGATCAACAGCCCGTTGAGCATCACAAGCGCCATATCCATTGTCGTGAAAATCCGCTGTTCCATCTGGAAGGTGCGCCGCGCCTCCTCAATCGCCTCCTTGGCGTATAATTCCTCACGGTCATGATGAGCGAACATCTTGACCGAATGGATATTGGTGTAAGCATCGACCACACGACCAGTGACAGCGGACCGTGCATCGGACGCCTGTTTGGAGGCAGGACCGATCCGCAAAATCGCCCACCGCGTCAAAACCAGATAGAGTGCAAACCAGATCACCAGAGGAATGAGCAAGCGCGGGTCAGCCGCAGTGAGCAGGATTGCAGCGCCAATGAGATACGCAAGTGAAAAGGAAATCGCGTCGAAGGCCTGAAAGACGACCTCCCCCGCGGCGGGCGGCGTTTGCATGATCCGGTTCGCGATGCGGCCGGCAAAGTCATTCTCGAACCAGCCCACTGATTGCCGCAGCGCTTGCCGGTGCGCCCGCCAGCGGATCAGCGTCCCGAAGTTCGGCAAGATAGCATTGTTGATCAAGGCGGAATCAATCGCCTGCAATACGGGCCGCAGGAAAATGATGAACAGCGCCACGAGGATCAGTTCAGTTCCGTGCTGCGCCCACATCTGTTCAGGGCCCTGCTCCAGCACATCGACAACGCGACCCATGTAATAGATCAGGCCAACCTCGATCGCCGCGACGAGGATCGACATCAACGCCGTGAGAGCAAAGACCTTTTTGAAGGGCGCGCTGTAGCTTTTGAAAAAAGGCCACAGATCGCGCGGCGGGCGGTCTTGCTGCGCGTAGTCCACGTAAGGGTCCACGAGATGTTCAAAAAATGTGAATATGCGGTTGAGCATCTGATGCGTCCTGTTGTTCTGCGCGGCTTCAGGGCGCTGGCATGGCAAGAAGGTCCGCCTTGCCCAGCGCGAAACCTGATGCAATCCACGCAGCTTTCAACTGCGCGAGGCGCTCGCCCAGCGCGGGGCCTGTATACGCGGGCATGAGATCGTTGGCGCTGATCGGGAATATTTGTGCTGCGGCACGATCAATTTTCACGGTAGTTGCGGGGTCTGGCAATGATTCCGCAATGGCACAACGGATCAGATATGCTTGCAGGGCAAGGTCGGCACCGTAATCAAAAGCAGTCTCTAACACGTCCACATCGTCGAATGCCGCTCTTCGAATGGTCTCGAACCGCCTCTGCTCTGCCCTGCCGAGGCGCAAACGCTCGGGCACGTCAGCACCGCCAAGCGCCACAAGCCGCCCGATCCAATCCGGGGGAGCCCCGATGGCCTCAGCGCCATGAATCATCAGGAGCAAAAAACGCGTATCAGACCCCGGTAGAATCGTGCCTAACACCCCTGTTTGGGCCATTGCTGCGAGCGCCATTGACGGATCCGGCGCGCTGAGCAGTTTACGAAGTTCAGAGCCCACGCGTTCTGAAGAAAGCGTCCCTAACCCGGATAAATTAGAGCCTATTGCAGCCAGAGCGTCCGCATCCATGCCTTCGGTTGAATCGCCGTACCACGCTTGAAAGCGGAAATAACGCAGCGCGCGCAAATAATCCTCGCGGATCCGCTGGTCTGCATCCTCGATAAAACGAACACGGCGCGCGCGCAGATCGTTGAGGCCGCCCAGCGGGTCGATGATGTTTCCGTCAGCATCCGCATAAAGCGCGTTCATCGTAAAATCTCGCCGACGGGCATCATCGACGATATCGGTAGAAAACGCGACGACCGCTCGGCGGCCATCCGTCTCGACATCGCGGCGGAATGTCGTCACCTCATAGGATGTACCATCCGACACCACCGTGATGGTCCCGTGCTCGATCCCGGTGGGCACCGCCTTCAGCCCCGCCGCGACGACCAACTTGATCACTTCGGACGGCACCGCCGAAGTCGCCAAGTCCACATCACTGACTGGTGCGCCCAAAAGTGCGTTTCGCACACAGCCCCCGACAAAGAATATCTGATGCCCTCCCGCTACAACAGCATCCCATACTGCACGCGCGTCAGGCGCGACAAGCCAAGGTGCATCCTCCGGCATTATTTTTGAAGTGTCTGTGTCCATGCCCGCAGCATACGCGCAGTTGCACCCCAGATGTAATAGGGGCCGTATGGCACGATGAAATAGTGGCGCATCTGTCCACGCCAAAGGCGAGATTGGACGAGATAATTCTCGGGATTAAGAACATGGTCAAGCGGAACCGCGAACACCTCGTCTACCTCCCCCGGCTCGGCAACGATGGTAAACGGCTTGTTCACAAAACCAATCACGGGGGTCACCTGAAAGCTGGTGACAGTTTCATGGGGCGGCAGCGTGCCCAGAACCTCGACACAATCGGGCGGCAGGCCGATCTCTTCATGCGCCTCGCGCAGAGCGGCAGCGATTACGTCGATATCGCCTTCATCCTGCTTACCACCCGGAAAGGCGATCTGGCCCGGATGATGCTTCAGCGCTGCGGCGCGCTTTGTGAGCAGGAGACCCAGGCCGCGCTCCGTCTCGATAATCGGGGCCAGAACGCCTGCGGGACGTAACACACGGCCAGCAGGCAGAACAGCGTCGGGATTCAGATCAAAATCGGAAGACCCGACACCGGTTTGCGCCAACGACACCCGAAAGTGATCGAGCGTATCACGCATCCTTCACCGCATCGAACCCGACAGTCTGCGGATCGATATCGTAATGCGCACCACAAAACTGGCAATCGGCGGTCACGCGTCCTTCGTCCGTGGTCATGGTGGAAATGTCCTTGGCCGAATAAATCGACAGGCTCTGGCGCACACGATCCTCCGAACAGGTGCAGCCAAAATGGACGCGCTGTTTATCAAACACGCGGGGGCGCTCCTCATGGAACAGGCGTAACAGCACGTCCGAGGGTTCCAACGTCGGGCCGATCAATTCCAGGTCATCGACCGTGTCGAGCAGGATGTTGACGCGGTTCCAGTTTTCCTTCTCGTCCTCATCAAGCAGATCGGCGGGCTGTAGAATATCGCCCGACCCCGCGGCCTGCGCAGAAAATGGCGAGGCTTTCGGCATATGCTGGAGCATCACGCCGCCCGCGCGCCAGTGCTCGGGCTCGCCAGGCGTCGTCGATTTTCCGAAGCTGAGCTCGAACCGTGTCGGCAGCTGCTCGGACTGGGCAAAATAGCCCTCGGCAGACTTCGAAAGGCTCTCGGTAGAAAGCGGCGAAATCCCCTGATAGGGCGTGGTGCCCTTCCCCTGATCGATCATCACGGCAAAATAGCCCTCACCGATCTGGTCGATCGGGGCGCCATCGGTGAGCCGGTCCGCGTCATAGCTTGCATAAGCGCGGATGCGCGCCGGCATCCCTTCAGCTTCGGGGCCGTAATAATCGGTCGCGATCATTCGCACGGGGCCCTTGGACTGCACCTGCAACTGCAACTTCCAGCGCAACTTCATCGTCTGGCCAATCAGCGCTGTCAGCAGCGCCATTTCGGCGACCAGTGCTTCGACGACGGGCGGGTAATCATGCTGCTCCAGAATACCGGCCAAAGCGGTATCGAGCCGCGCAATGCGTCCGCGCATATCGGAATTATCAAGCTGGAATGGTAGAACCGTATCGTCCCACCCGCTGCTGTTTGCATGTGTCATTTTCATCTGTCCTTACCGCGAAGCGCTTGTCATACAACGCCCTATGTAGGACGGACAAGCCATGACCAAAAGGGGGTGCACCATGATCAAGCGTATCGGAGAGGTGCCGCAGCGTGACCGGACCTACACACTGCGCACCGGTGTCTACGCAATTTTGCCCATCGGACGGCGATTTTTGCTCACGGCCGACATGCAGACGCCACCCGATATCCAGCTACCGGGCGGCGGGATCGACCCGGGCGGAAGCCCGCTTCAGGCGCTCTACCGCGAGGTCCGCGAGGAGGTCGGGTGGTCCATCTCCCAGCCCTTGCGCCTCGGTGCGTTCCGGCGGTTTGTTTATATGCCGGAGTATGATCTGTGGGCAGAAAAGCTCTGCCACGTCTACGTGGCACATCCCGCGCGCCAGCTTCACCCACCGCTAGAGCCCAATCACGCAACGCTGATCCTAGACGCGGATGATGCGATTGCAGCCTTGGGAAACGACGGGGACCGAATGTTCTTGGCAGCCTACGTGGCATCAAGGCCCTGATATTCAAACAAGATCGCAGAGACATCATCGGGGAAATCCTCGCTTCCGTTGAACTCCGTCAGGCGCCAGATCAGCGCTTCGAGAAACGCAGGCCCACGGGTCGCGCTGAGATCCTGCATGAGCGCTATCAGCCCGTCCTCGTCCAGCATTGAATCGTCCGGGCCGGGGCATTCGGTCACCCCGTCCGAAAGGATGAGAATTCTGTCGCCCGGCTTTAATGTCAGGTCAAATTGTTCAAAGCTCACGTCGGACATCAGTCCAACTGGGAACCCACCCGTTCCGATCATCTCAATCCGGCCATCCGCCCGCTGAACGGCAGGATGCGGATGCCCCGCCTGCGAGAGCACCATCTGCCCCGTCTCAAGCTCGACAAAAGCAAGCAGAAGCGTGAAATAATGCTCTGTCTCCATTTCATCCAGTACAAGATTATTAAGATCGGCGACCACTTCATACGGTGGGCGCGGCACGAAATTCCCCTCCGCATCCTTGCACAGAGCCACATTCTGGTCTGGCGCCGCACTCGACAGATAGCCTGCCAACCGCGCGGTCATCAACGCTGAGCTGATGCCATGGCCGGACACATCAAGCGCGTACAGCCCGACATGGCGCGCCCCAGCCTCGAAAAACCCCACCAGATCGCCGCCCACATGCCCCGATGAGCGCAGCAAAAGAGACAGATTCCCGACGGGAAGTGCACGAAACCGCTCCCTCACCAAAGACTGCTGCAGCTTCTTCGCCTCCTTAAGATCGCTGTCGATATGGTCGTAGAGCTGCTGTAGCTCGCCCAGTGTCTCGCTCAGCGCCCGGTTCGCCTCCGCCATCTTACGCTGCATCTCGATCAGGCGCCCACCCGCGCTGATCCGCGCACGCAGCTCATTATTGTCGACGGGCTTGCTCAAAAAATCATCCGCGCCACTGTCCAATCCGCGCGCCACCTCGGCTTTGTCACTTTTGGACGTGAGTAGTATGAAATAGCTGTAGTCATCGCCCTGCATGGCGCGAAACTTTCGGCACAGTTCAAGACCCGACATTCCAGGCATCATCCAGTCACTGAGAACCAGATCAGGGCGACAGACCGCTGCCATCCGCAACGCAGCCTCCCCGCAATCGGCCTCCGCCACGTCAAAGCCCCATCGTTTGAGCGAGACCGTCAGCAATTTTCGCTGGAGCTTGCTGTCGTCGACTACAAGCACATTGCGAATCGCCCCAAGAAGAGGCGCAACAGAAGGCTGCGTGGGGCGAATGGAGACAGGCGGCATACAACTTTCACAGACAAATGAGCCGCCTGTGTACCCGCCCGACATTAATAGGGTGTGAAGCGCCACGCGCTTACCCCGCCTTAACGAATGGCCCCTAAGCTTACGGCAAATGAAGGGCGCTACATGATTGACTGGTCACGAATCAAAAGCCTGCGCGACGAGGTGGGTGCGGAAGACTTCGACGAGATCGTCGACGTCTTCATCGAAGAGGTGACAGACATGACCGACCGCCTGCGTACCGCGCCGCAACCGGGTGCGCTGGGTGAGAACCTTCACGCGCTTAAGGGCAGCGCGCTCAATCTAGGGTTCACCACATTTGCGGAGCTGTGCCAGAGCGGCGAAAGCCTCGCTGCCCAAGGCCACGCAGATCAGATAAATCTGGCGCAGGTCCTCGAATGCTATGAAGCGAGCAGGACCGCGTTTCTGAGCGGCCTTGCCGAGGGTGCCGCTGTCTAGACCAGTTTGTAAAATCCAGCGACGCTGATGCTACCCGTCTCGGACAATGCCTTCGCACGTAGCATCTGCATCCCCTTGATCCAGCGCGTAGGATCTGCCCCACGCAGCGCGCTGTATTTCGCCACATCGGGATGCGGCAGGATCACGAACGTATTATCCGCAACGCCCTGCCAGACCGATTTCGCCACATCACCCGCAGTCAGCAGATTGCCCTGCGCATCGCCGTCGCTCAGTCCAAGCAACGGGGTCGCAACGTATTGAGGACACACCACCGAAACACCGATTCCCTCGTGACCATGGCTGATCAGCAAGGATTCAGCAAAACTGACAGCGGCATGTTTGGTCGCTGAATAGGCAGTATCGCCAATCTGGTTGAGCAACCCGGCGGCAGAGGCGACATTGACAAAATGGCCAGATCCGCGCGTGATCATCGCAGGCAGCAATGCGCGCGCTGCCCAGACATGGGCCATCACATGCACATTCCAGTTCAGCAGCCAATCTGAATCGGGGGCGGAAGCGGCATGGGAGGGATCACCACGCCCCAGCCCCGCATTAGAGACGAAAATATCAACCGGACCGTGAGCTATTTCCGCAGCTTCGATCGCCGCGATGATGTCGCGCTCACGGGTTACATCGCAAGCGACGGCGATACCGCCGATCTGCTCCGCAATGGCCTGTGCCGCCTCACGGTTGAGATCAGCGATGCAGACTTTTGCACCAGCCTTTGCCGCTTGCCGAGCAAGCGCCGCACCGATGCCGCTCGCGCCGCCTGTAATAACGATCGATTTGCCCGAAATATCCATAGACTCCTCTCAAAGTACGAACTGTGCGAGCGTCTCATCATTGGTGATATCTGTATAGGTGAACCCTGCGTCATCAAGCTGCGCAAGGAAGCGCGGAAAGCTGTCGGGGGTCAGCGTTTCGATCCCGATGAGGACGGAGCCAAAATTGCGCGCCGATTTCTTAAGATACTCAAACCGGCAGATATCATCCTCGGGACCCAGAATATTGAGAAACTCCTTGAGCGCTCCTGGGCGCTGCGGCAGGCGGAGGATGAAGTACTTTTTGAGGCCGGAATACCGCTGCGCGCGCTCCTTGACCTCGGGCAGCCGCTCGAAATCAAAATTGCCGCCCGACGCGATACAAACAACCGTTTTACCCCTGATCTGTTCGGCCACCTCGCCCAGCGCCTCGATGCTCAGCGCACCCGCGGGCTCCAGCACGATCCCCTCGACATTCAACATCTCGATGATGCTCACGCAGATACGGTCCTCCGTCAGGTGCACCACGTCACTTCGCCGTGCATCTTTCAGTTTTTCGAAGGTACGCTGACCGATTTTGGCAACCGCTGCCCCGTCCACAAAGCTGTTGATCGGTGATACATCGACAGGATGACCTTCCTCAAGCGCCCGACCAAGGCTCGGAGCGCCCACAGGCTCTACAAAGGTATAATCGCAGCGACTTCCGAAAAACGCGCGGGTCCCGGCGGACAGTCCACCACCGCCGACCGGGAGAATGATATGATCGGGCACACCACCCAGCTGGTCCTCGATCTCTACCGCGACGGAGGCCTGCCCTTCGATCACATCGTCATCGTCGAACGGCGACAGGAATCTCGCACCCTCCTGCGTGCAGAACTCCTGTGCAGCCGCCAAAGTCTTGTCAAAATAATCGCCCACAAGGCGCACTTCGATGTTGGGCCCGCCGAACATCCGGGTTTTCTGTATTTTCTGCTGCGGTGTGGTGACCGGCATGAAGATCACGCCGCGCACGCCAAAATGGCTGCACATGAAGGCAACGCCCTGCGCGTGGTTGCCTGCCGACGCACAGACAAAGACACCGTGCTCCGGGATCAGCTTGCGCATTGCATTGAAGGCGCCACGCAGCTTGTAGGAGCGGACGGGGCTCAGATCTTCGCGCTTGAGATAGATCTCGGCGCCGAAGCGCTCCGACAGGTGCTCGTTCTTCATCAAGGGTGTTGCGGGAAAGACGCCACGCATGGCCCGCGTGGCGGCTATCGCACCTTTTTGAAAATCATCGCTCATCTCGTCGCACCCCTGTTCCGCTTGGTTCTCGATAGGTCTCTACAGCAAGAGCGTCAATAAACCCATCTCCCTTGCTGTGCGGCCTAAAAACCGCTACGCCACCGCCGATAACTCGAACAAGGAAGAGATCATGTCTGCGCCCAAGAAAGTTGTGCTCGCCTACTCCGGTGGCCTCGATACTTCGATCATCCTCAAATGGCTGCAAACCGAATATGGCTGCGAGGTCGTGACCTTCACCGCCGATCTGGGCCAAGGCGAAGAGCTGGAGCCCGCCCGCGCCAAAGCGGAGATGATGGGCGCTAGCCAGATTTTCATCGAAGATGTGCGCGAAGAGTTCGTACGCGATTTCGTCTTCCCGATGTTCCGTGCCAATGCGGTCTACGAGCGGCTCTACCTTCTGGGCACGTCCATTGCGCGGCCCCTGATTTCAAAGCGTCTGGTAGAAATCGCGCATGAAGTGGGCGCCGATGCCGTGGCCCACGGTGCCACCGGTAAGGGCAACGATCAGGTCCGCTTCGAACTCGCCGCCTATGCGCTCGACCCGAACATCAAAGTGATCGCGCCCTGGCGCGAGTGGGATCTGTCGAGCCGAACAAAGCTGCTGGAATTTGCTGAACAGCACCAGATCCCCGTCGCGAAAGACAAGCGCGGCGAAGCGCCTTTCTCGGTGGATGCGAACCTGTTGCATACTTCTTCCGAGGGCAAAGTCCTCGAAGATCCCGCCATTGACGCACCCGATTATGTCTACCAGCGCACCGTCGCGCCCGAGGATGCGCCGGATGAGCCAGAATATGTCGAAGTGGGCTTCAAGGGCGGCGATGCGGTTTCCGTGAACGGCGAGGCGCTGTCGCCGGCCGAGCTGCTGACCAAGCTCAATGAGCTGGGCGGCAAGCATGGCTGTGGCCGTCTCGATCTGGTCGAGGGGCGGTTTGTCGGCATGAAATCACGCGGGATTTACGAGACGCCAGGCGGTACGCTGCTGCTGGAGGCCCACCGCGCGATCGAATCCATCACGCTGGACCGCGGTGCGATGCACCTCAAAGACCAGCTGATGCCGCAATATGCCGAGCTGATCTACAACGGCTTTTGGTTCTCGCCAGAGCGCACGATGTTGCAGGCGGCGATCGACGCAAGCCAGACCTATGTGACCGGGACCGTGCGCCTCAAGCTCTACAAAGGGCATGTGCGCACCGTGGGCCGCTGGTCCGACTACAGTCTCTATTCCGAAGCGCATGTCACGTTTGAAGATGATGCCGGCGCCTACGACCAGAAAGACGCCGCAGGTTTCATCCAGCTCAACGCCCTCCGTCTCAAGCTGCTGGCGGCGCGCGACAAGCGGGTCAAATAAAAAAGGCCCGGCCGGAGCGATCCGGTCGGGCCTTGGTACTCGTTAACCTACACTGGTTAGTTGGCTGTGATTACCTGCATGACCAACTTGTCATCGATACGGATCGGGCCGTCTTCCTTGGCACCGAGCGTATATTCAAAAACACCTGTCGACATGCCGCCCTCTTCAGCGTGCACCATCAACATCAGCATATCACCGCTGGCCACGTCTTCTTGTAGAATGGCAGCAACGTCGGTGTTCTCACCTGCGCGCAGTGGCGCGTAGCCGACCACGGGGCCTGGCTTCATTTCTGCGTCGGTGCGGTGCACGACCAGCCAGCCATTTACGCCTGCGACAACGCTCTCGGCACTGACGATACCGTTGGATACGTCCTGATCGGCGGCCATAACCATCGGCGCGGGACCGTGGCCTGCGGCCATTACGATACCGGCGGACATAACCAGCGCTACGGCTGTTGTGGTAAGATGTTTCATATGAGCTCTCCTTGTGAAGTTACGTGGGAGACACGCACAGATTCATCCGAGAGTTTCACGACTGCAGAATATTTTTGAAAATTAAAATGGCCCAGACATTTTCATGCCTGGGCCAGTTACTCATTACCTAAGCCGGAAACCGGTCACGCGGCTGTGATTGCATAGATACTCTTTATGAACGCTGAATAACTATCTCAGGAATTACAGACAATCAGGGGGAAAGGCAGCGCTCCCGCATCCGAAGATAATGCGGCAATGCAGCCTCCAGCAAAGGGGCCAGCGCCCCTGACACTTCCGGCAGCGGACCTTCTGCCCCTGCGATGCCGGTACTTTGATGCACCGCGCCGTACCAATGACTGGCCCAGATCCCATCCTCGGCCCGCGGACCGGCAGGCCAGTGCAGCATCGCGGGATCGAAAGAGAGGTCGATTGCGGCGCAAAGCGCGCGCAGCATCACCTCGGGGCGGGCGCGGATATCCGTGCTGTCGATGACGATTCCGCCGAAGCGCTCGTAAATCTCGGTTTGCCGGGTGAACCCGATATCCTCCAGCGTGGGAGCATCACGTTTGGCGGCATAACTTGCGATGACGCGGGCCGGATGGCGGATCAGATGGATGTTCACGCAATCATCCGCCCAATCCAGCGGAAAGCCATCCAGCATATGATGCGGCATGTGCTTCATATAGAGATGCGGCATGCCCTCGCGGCGGCACACCTGCCCCACCCGAACCGGATCGTTTTCATGCGCGGCCAAAATCTCAGCGCGGAGCGGGTGGTCGGCACCGGATACTGCCAGATAGGGCGCATAAAACGGCTCGTCCATGACGCTGAAATCATCGCGCGCGCCAAACGCATACATCATCGCGGTACTCAAATTGCGCGGCCCAGACCACATTGCGAGCTTCATCGCCATATCTCCCAAAGTTCAGAGGCCAAAACGATCCTGGATCTCTTTGAGATCGGGGATCACATCCGCCGTTCCACGCCGCTCCACCATCATCGCACCGGCCTTGAGCGCCAGATCCACCGCCACGTCCATCGGCATTCCCCGATCAAGCCCCGCCACCAAATATCCGGTGAAAGTATCTCCGGCGCCAGTAGTATCAACAGCTTCGGCTGGATAGGCTTCAAAATGCTTTTCGCCTTTGTCAGAGATCCATTTGCATCCCTTTTCCCCAAGCGTGACGATCATATCCTGGACGCCCAGCATGCCCAGCGCTGGTCCGGCACCCACCTCAAGCTGTGCTGCCTCGACCTCATTGAGGATCAGTAGGTCAATCCGCCCCGCGAGCCGCGTAAGCGCACCAGCGTCGAATGGAGCCGCAGCATATGCCACACGCAGACCAAGCGATCTAGCCGTGGCTGCGGCGTATTCCTGCCCGTTCGTCTCGTTCTGCATCAGCAGAAAGTCCTTCGGAGATGCCTCTGTCAACGCCGCGCCGATGATCGCCTCGGTCAGCTGTGAGTTGGCCCCCTGAAACAGAACGATGCTGTTCTCGCCCCTGCGATCAATCAGAATATTTGCATGGCCCGTCGGACCCTCGACCTGCGCGATATGCGGGGTATCGACTCCGTATTCCATAAGCCGCTCCCGCGTCCAGCGGCCATCCGCGCCAATCGCTCCAATGTGCGAAACGCGGGCTGCCGCACGGGCGGCCGCGACCGACATATTCGCCCCCTTGCCGCCAAGGCCAAAGCCGTAGCTGTGCGCCGCCAGTGTTTCTCCTGCCGCAGGCAGATGGCTCACTTCGTAGAAATTGTCGATATTAATCGAGCCAAGGTTCCAGATCATCCGCCCACCTTGGACGCCGCAAGAATCGCCATGTTGAGGATGTCATTGGTGGTCGAGGTGGCGGAGGCGATCTGGATCGACTGATCCAGCCCCGTAAGGATCGGGCCGATCACCGTGGCGCCCGCCATCTCCTGCATGAGCTTGACCGAGATACTGGCGGAATGGCGCGCAGGCACCACGAGGATATTTGCGGGCCCCGTCAGCCGTGAGAAAGGGTACTTCTTCTGGCTCTCCACATTGAGCGCCACATCGACGGTCATCTCGCCCTCGTACTCAAAATCAACGCCGCGCGCGTCCAGAACATCCGGCGCAAGGTGCATCTTCTCCGCGCGCTCCGAAACAGGATAGCCGAAGGTCGAGAAGCTGACGAAGGCCACGCGCGGTTCCAGCCCGAGATGCCGCGCCACGCGCGCACCACTCTCGGCAATATTGGCCAGATCCTCGGCACCCGGCCATTCATGCACCAGCGTATCACCAATCAAAACCACCCGCCCCTTGTGGAGGATGGCGGTGATGCCTGCGGCACCGGCCTGTGCAGTCGCCTCGAAGACATGATTGATCCGGTCGAGCACGTGGGCAGATTTCCGGGTCGCCCCGGTTACAAAGTCCGTCGCCATGCCCGTGCGCCAGCATCAGCGCCGCGAATACATGGCGGTCCGTCGCAGCGAGGCGGTGGATGTCCTTGCTGTCAAAGCCGCGCCGCTGCAAGCGCTTGTAGAGGAATGATTTATAGGCATCCAAATGCTTGGTGTTGGCGGCATTGACCACCTCCAGCTCCGAAATGGCGTCCTCCATCCCCGCAGCAATCAGCTTTGCTTTCACATCGTCGGCGCGGCCCACGACCAGCGCCTCGCCCAAGCCCTGCCGCTGGTACATGACGGCGGCGCGCAGCACTTTGGGGTCGTCCCCTTCAGCGAAAATCATCCGCGCCTGATTGCTCCGCGCGCGGGCGTTGATCCCGCGCATGATGTTGGCGGTCGGATCGAGGCGGGATTTCAGGCCAGCCTCATAAGCATCCATATCGATGATCGGCCGCCGCGCGGCGCCCGTATCCATCCCCGCTTTCGCGACGGCTGGCGGGATCGTATGGATAAGGCGCGGATCGAACGGTGTCGGAATGATATAATCCCGTCCGAAACTGAGATTCTTGCCATAGGCCAGCGCCACTTCGTCCGGCACATCCTCACGCGCGAGATTGGCAAGAGCGTGGGCGCAGGCGATTTTCATCTCGTCATTGATCGCGCGGGCGTTAATGTCGAGCGCACCGCGAAAAAGATAAGGAAAACCCAATACATTGTTCACCTGATTGGGGTAATCGCTACGCCCTGTCGCCACGATCGCATCGGTGCGCACGGCATGCGCCTCTTCGGGCGTG
>JAGXHD010000172.1 GCA_024636395.1 Sulfitobacter sp. | reverse complement strand
GTAAAAACAGGGCGGCGTTTTGCGTTTGCAAACGGTTAAGCTGAAATACGATCTGCCGTTCTCCATCCTCACTGGGTGTGAACGCCCATGCCTCGAATACGCCGCCAACAATGGATCCTACGGACGTCAGGCGGCCTCGGTGAGTAGGTCATCGCCAAACCTAAGAAGCGACCCTGAGCCTCTCTCGTCGAGGTCATCCAAACGCCACCCCCTGAAAAGCAGGCGCCATTTTGTTGTTAACCTGCAAGCCCCCATCGTTCTTCATCCGATCCGGGTGTCAAAATACTTCATACGAGTACCTTGCCACCAAACGCCGGCAACACCACCACCGAAACGCGGTTCAAACAACGCCATTCACTGCTCCGGCGCAATCTCTCGACATGCCAAACACCTAAAACCAGGCCCCGTCAAAAACACCAAAATCCCAACCTCCCGTAAACAACCCGCGTCCGATATAATCCTGTATAATACCCTCCCAATCACCCAACTCTCATTCAATCCATTCATTACCTCCAACAACACATTTTAACGCGAGCCCGCGTAGCCCCTTCAAATTCCCAAGTTGTACCTCCACCCGTCATATGTCACACGCTCTGCAATGAAATGACGCTCTGAATGACACAGCGAGAGGGACCATAATGCACGCCTACCGAAGCCAGACTTGTGCTGAACTGAACGCCACGAACGTCGGCGATAAAATTCGCTTGTCTGGTTGGGTTCATAGGGTCAGAGACCATGGCGGCGTTTTGTTCATCGATTTGCGGGATCATTACGGTATTACGCAACTCATCTGTGACACTGATTCCAACGCTTTTGCACAGGTTGAAAAAGTTCGTGCGGAATGGTGCATCCGGATTGACGGTGATGTCAAAGCTCGGTCGCCCGAGCTTGTGAACACCAAGATCTCCACCGGTGAAATCGAGGTGTTTATCCGGGAGATAGAAGTCCTAGGTAAAGTGAATGGCGAACTCCCGCTTCAGGTCTTCGGAGATCAGGAGTACCCGGAAGAGACCCGCCTGCGCTACCGCTACCTCGATCTGCGCCGCGAGAAGATGCAGCGGAACATGCTCCTAAGATCCGACGTGGTGAGCTCGATCCGTAAACGCATGTGGGATCAGTCTTTTAAGGAATTTCAGACCCCAATCATCACAGCATCCTCGCCCGAGGGCGCTCGCGATTTTCTGGTGCCATCGCGCCAGCACCCCGGAAAATTCTATGCTCTCCCGCAGGCGCCGCAGCAGTTCAAACAGCTTTTGATGGTGTCGGGTTTCGATAAATACTTTCAGATTGCACCATGCTTCCGCGACGAAGATCCCCGCGCTGATCGCTCGCCCACCGATTTCTATCAACTCGATCTGGAGATGTCTTTTGTCGAGCAGCAGGATGTGTTCGATACGATCCAGCCAGTGCTCACAGGCATCTTTGAGGAATTTGGCGGTGGTAAACCGGTCGATCAGGAGTGGCCGCAAATCTCCTATAAAGATGCAGCACTTTGGTATGGATCCGATAAACCAGATCTGCGAAACCCGATCAAGATGCAGGTCGTGTCGCAGCATTTTGCCGGCTCGGGATTTGCAATCTTTGCGAAACTGTTGGAGCAAGAAGGCACACAGATCCGTGCTATTCCGGCACCCACTGGAGGCAGCCGTAAATTTTGCGACCGGATGAATGCCTTTGCGCAAAAAGAGGGATTGCCTGGTATGGGCTACATCTTCTGGCGCGATCAGGGGGAGGGCATGGAAGCTGCCGGCCCGCTGGCGAAAAATATCGGTCCTGAGCGGACGGAGGCGATTCGCGTCCAGCTTGGTTTGGGGGTCGGTGATGCTGCGTTTTTCCTAGGTGGCAAGCCGAAGGCGTTCGAGGCCGTGGCTGGTCGTGCGCGCAATGTGATCGGTGAGGAACTCGGCTTGACCGAAGCGGACCGCTTTGCCTTCGCCTGGATTGTCGACTTTCCGATCTACGAAAAGGATGAAGTGTCCGGCAAGATCGACTTTGAGCACAATCCGTTTTCGATGCCACAGGGCGGGATGGAGGCGCTTAACGGTGATCCTCTTGATGTGTTGGGATTTCAGTACGACCTTGCCTGCAACGGGTACGAACTGGTGTCGGGCGCAATCCGAAACCACCGACCCGAGATTATGTTCAAGGCCTTCGAAATCGCCGGATATGGCAAGGACGAGGTTGAGAAGCGTTTTGGCGGGATGGTCAATGCGTTCCAATACGGTGCGCCGCCCCACGGGGGGTGTGCGGCGGGGATCGACCGGATTGTGATGCTGCTGGCAGAGGAAAGCAACATTCGCGAAGTGATCCTGTTCCCGATGAACCAGCGGGCCGAAGATGTGATGATGAACGCGCCGAGTGACCCGATGCCCGACCAGCTCATGGAGCTTGGATTGAGGGTCATCCCCCAGACGTAAGAAACAAACGCCGCAGTCTCCTGCGGCGTTTTTCGTTTGGGGGCTAGCGACAGGCATATCCTGACTGATCAATAGGGTTTGTGCAGCTGGTGTCGCGACCCAGATTCTTTGCTTGGCGTAGGGCGCGAGGGCGCTTATCACTACTTCCAATGAACACTATTTCTCCTTCCCAGGCACCACTAGGCGCTGTTATCGAACGCTGGGCGCCGCCTCCGGTCCCCGATTGGCGCGCGGCCGAGGGGCGTTTCGTGCGCTTGGAGTTGCTGAAAGCGGAGGATAATGCCGCTCTTTTGTATCGCTCCTTTGCGGACGACGATGCGGTTTGGAACTATCTGCCCTACGGGCCGTTTTCTTCGGCGTCTCAGTATCACCGTTGGGTCCGGGACGTCGCCTCGCAGAACGATCCGCGGTTTTATGCAATCAAGAATTTGCAGACGGAGCATTGGGAAGGTGTTGCCAGTTACTTGCGGATGGTGCCGGACGCCGGCACGATCGAAGTTGGGCATATCAACTTGAGCCCATCGCTTCAACGAACAGCCGCCGCGACGGAGGCACTTTATCTGATGATGGAATGGGCGTTTGAGGCGGGATATCGGCGCTACGAGTGGAAATGCAATGCGCTCAACGTCGCATCGCGCCGCGCGGCACAGCGTCTTGGGTTCAGCTTTGAAGGTGTTTTCCGACAGGCCGCAGTCGTGAAGGGGCGCAACCGCGATACGGCATGGTTCGCTGCCATAGATGCGGAATGGCCCGCGCTCAAGGAAGCCTATGGCGCGTGGTTGTCTCCCTCCAACTTTGACGGGGAGGGCAGGCAGCGCGAAAGCCTGGGCGATATGACTCGCCTCGTCCGCGCTGCCTCTGATCCGACTTTGCCGACCCGCTAGATCGCAATTTTCGTGGCAAGCCGCTGCTGGATCAATCCGGCAATCTGGGCAGTTTCCGAAATTGCAGCCTCACCGGCGGCGCGTCGCCTCGCCAGCGCGTAGGCTGCCTGCTCCATCCGTTCGTCTTCAACAGAGCGGGCAACGCCTGACAAAAATTGTGCGATGTAATCCAGTGCTTTGTCGTTCGGCAGATTGTCCAAAAGCTCGGCGGCATAGTTAATATCGTCGTGATAAGCGATCTGGTCGGGGGATACCTGCTCATCTATGATTGCGCGCAGGCCAGGGGGCTGACGGTCCG
Organism: Sulfitobacter sp.; assembly: GCA_024636395.1. Taxonomy (GTDB): domain Bacteria; phylum Pseudomonadota; class Alphaproteobacteria; order Rhodobacterales; family Rhodobacteraceae; genus JAGXHD01. Next base: position 2,096 of record JAGXHD010000172.1, on the reverse strand, counting down.
CAGGCAGGGCGGCCAGTACCATCTGTTGGAACACGGCGAGCGATGTAATCGGTTTGCTCAGGAAGCCCTGTGCGCCGGCTGCCATCGCCTCCGCCACCAGGGTATCGTCGGCCGAGGTAGCGAGAATGACGCTCTTCTCGGCCTCTACCTGAGCTAGCTCCGTGATCAGATCGGCGCCATTTCCGTCTGGCAGGCCCATATCGACGACGACCACCGAAGGCCGATATACTTGAAGATGCCGCCGTGCGGAGCGGATGCAATCGGCCCGCCGGATCCGCGCGCCGGAGCGCAGACAGAGGAGGCGCATGGCTTCGCAGGCGTATCTGCTATCCTCTACCACCAGAACGGTGAGCCCCAAAAGCGGGCGTGTGGCGGTAGGGGCCGGATAGGTGGCCGCGAACGGGTCATTGGTATCCATGAAGCTCTCCGATTCCATCAAGTTACCCTATGGTTACGCAGGCATGCCTAAGAGATGGTTAACACGACGCATTGCCCCCGAAACTTTTGCACCGCATAAACGAGCAGATTTCTTATTGAGGAGAGTTTCATGATCGGACGTTTAAACCACGTGGCCATCGCCGTGCCTGACCTCGAAGCCGCTGCCGACCAGTACCGTAATGCTTTGGGCGCAAATGTGGGTGGCCCGCAGGACGAGCCAGACCACGGCGTAACCGTGATTTTCATAGAGCTGCCCAATACCAAGATCGAGCTGCTGTTTCCGCTGGGCGAAAACTCCCCCATTCAAGGCTTTCTCGACAAAAACCCTTCGGGCGGGATTCATCATATCTGTTACGAGGTAGATGACATCATCGCCGCGCGAGACCACCTGAAATCTACCGGCGCACGGGTGCTTGGCACCGGCGAGCCGAAGATCGGTGCTCATGGCAAGCCCGTGATCTTCCTGCATCCCAAGGATTTCAACGGCGCGCTGGTCGAGCTGGAGCAGGTCTGATGGGTCCTGTCTCGGCGCTTGTCCTGTTTGCCATCGTTTGGTTTATGCTATTTCTGATCATCCTGCCGATCCGGGTTCAGACGCAGGGTGATTTGAAGGATATCGTACCGGGCACCCACGCGGGCGCGCCCGAGCATCACCATCTGAAGAAGAAAGCGCTTTGGTGCACAGGGCTGTCCCTCGTGATTTGGGGGGCTTTCGTTGCGATCATCCTTTCTGGTGCGATCACTGTGGATAAGCTGGAGAATTGGGTGGGCCGCGGTGCCCCTGTGGCATCATCTGGAACAAATGAGTAAACGTCGCGGCGCCAAGGATTGGTATGACGAGATTAAGGAGCGGGATGGAGAGCGGCATCGCCATCAAAATCCCGGCAGCCCAGATCGTCGCGAAATGTTTGCGCCGTAGCTCACGCGCCCGCTTACGGCCCACGCGGCGCATGGCGGCCAGCGTGTAGTATTCGCGCCCGAGCAGAAAGCCGTTGACCGCCCAGAAGATAAAAAGGGCGACAGGCGCGAAGATCACGTAAAGTATGAGCGCCGCGAGGTTCACGGCGATGATCACAACAAGAAAGCCGACTGTATCACGTAGCGCTTCCCCGAAGGGCGTGCGAGGCTGCTGCGGGATCGAAGGATAATGTACTGCCTCGACGGCATCGGCAACATCGTCGAGAAACAGCGATGTGATCGCAGAGGCGACAGGCACCATCAGGAACACCGACAGCAGCAGCACAAGCGCAACGGCGCCCCAGCTGAACGCGAAATCCAGCCATTGCACCTCGCCGATGAGCGGCAGTGTGATCCCGTCAGCGGCCCACCAGCCCACGAGCGCGGAGAGGCCCCAAGCAGCCGCGGCCAGCAAGGCCACGGCACCTCCTACACCCAGCAGCAGAACCCGGCGAAAGCTTGGATCGCCCAGCTGGCCTAAGGCAAGGCCGAAAGCCTTGAAAATCATCGCTAGAGCCATGTGGTGAGCGTGTCTAAGTCGGGGCGCGGACGGTCCGGTGGGGCACTGGTCTCGGTGGCGATGTGGATGAAGCCTGCGACGCGCTCGTGGGGGGCGAGACCGAGACCTTCCTGCATGAACATACGATCATGGCTGGGCCAGCCGCTGAGCCAGTTTGCCCCCCAGCCCGCGGCCAATGCGG
>JAGXHD010000171.1 GCA_024636395.1 Sulfitobacter sp. | reverse complement strand
GTGAACCCCATCCTGTAAAACGCATAGTGCATGTTATAGACGACTTTGTGATTCATCGTTCCGCCGAACTGCGGGTGCGGGTGCAGAATGATGGCGATGGGCGCGTCACGCTCTTTTTGCGGATGGTAGCGGCCCTCCAAGCGTCCTTCGGGTCCAGGAAAAATAACCTCGGGCATGGCTGTACTCTCTTGCAGGCTCGAAGGGGCGGATGATATTCTTGACGAATTCAGTCGGACACCTTAGAACAATTCTAATATGCTAGTCCGCATATGCGGCGCGTGTCTGTGCGATGTAGGCATTTAGGCCGCCTTCGTCAAACAAAAGCCTGATCCACGTAAGGAAATGAACATGAAGCTGTCGACAAAGGGCCGGTATGCGATGGTGGCCTTGGCCGATATCGCACTGCAGAACGGGGACAAGCTGGTCTCTCTTGGCGATATTGCAGAGCGGCAGAGCGTATCATTGCCCTATCTGGAGCAACTATTCGTCAAACTGCGGCGGGCGGGCTTGGTGACATCCGTGCGCGGACCAGGTGGCGGCTACCGCCTTGCACGCCCAGCCTCCGACATCCGGGTGGTTGATATTTTGAGCGCCGTCGATGAGAACGTCGATGCCATGCACAAGGGTGCCGGTGCTTCGGGGGGCAAATCGGGAAGCCGCGCTCAATCCATGACCAATCGACTATGGCAGGGGCTTTCTGCACATGTTTATGTGTTTTTGCATCAAACACGTCTTTCTGATGTCGTTGAAAACCAGATGACCCCATGTCCGGCCGTGCCGCAGATCTTTGCCGTGGTGGATGAATAGCCGTGGCGCGTGTCTATCTTGATCATAACGCGACTACGCCCCTCCGGCCCGAGGCGCGCGCCGCCATGCTGGATGCGATGGATACTGTGGGCAATCCGTCGTCGGTGCATGCCGAAGGCCGCAGCGCCAAGATGTTGGTCGAGCGGGCGCGAGCCCAGGTTGCGGATCTGGTCGGCTGTAAATCACAGCAAGTCATCTTCACCTCGAGTGCTACGGAGGCGGCGGCGCTTGCAGTCGCGCAGAAGGCGCACCACGGCGGCGTCTTTTCGGCCCTGCCGACGGAGCATGACTGCCTGGAGGTCTGGAGCGAACAACTGCTGCCGAGCGCCTACGATATGGAGGGCCAACCCTCAAAGACGCATCTTGCGTATACTGGGCTTGTCGCTGTTTCCGCAGCCAATAGTGAGACGGGCGTGATGCGCACGGGCGCGACAGTGGCGGGGAGTGGCGAGGGGTATTCGACGGTCTGTGACATCACCCAGATGGCCGGTAAGATGGCGGTGAAATACGAGAACGTCACGCCTTCCTATGCGATCCTGTCAGCCCACAAGCTTGGTGGGCCCAAGGGAATCGGAGCACTGATCAATTTCACGGCCAATGATCCAGATCCGATGCTGCGCGGGGGCGGGCAGGAGATGAACCGTCGCTCGGGCACGGAAAACATCATCGGGATCGCCGGTTTCGGGGCAGCAGCTCAGGCGGCTCTGGCCGATGTAGAGGCTTTAAAATGGGACGAAGTGGCGCAACTTAGAAGTATTCTAGAAAAGGCTATTGCGTCTGTCTCAAACAAGACTATTTTTGTCGGGAAAGAAGTAACGCGGCTCCCCAATACGTCCTGCATGATCACGCAGGGCTGGAAAGGCGAAACACAAGTGATGCAGATGGATCTGTCCGGCTTTGCGATATCAGCGGGGTCTGCCTGCTCCAGCGGCAAGGTCAAGGCGAGCAAGGTCTTGCTGGCCATGGGATATGACGAGGGCGAGGCGGCATCGGCGATCCGCGTGTCACTGGGCCTCGAGACGACAAAAGAGGACGTGCTGGCATTTGTGGATGCCTGGAGCGCGAAATTCGAGAAACACCAGATGCGGGCGGCATAAGCCCGAAGCCAGAGGAAAATGATGATGGATACGATCGTAGACAGTGGCGTAAAAGACGGCGTCGATCAGGAGACCGTGGATGCGGTGCGCGAAGTCGGCGGTGCGTACAAGCACGGCTGGTCCACCGATATCGAGATGGATTACGCACCGCTCGGGCTCAACGAGGATATCGTCAAACTGATCTCGTCCAAAAATGAAGAGCCGGAGTGGATGACCGAGTGGCGTCTTGGCGCCTACGCCCGCTGGCAGCAGATGCGCGAGCCAGACTGGGCGATGGTCGACTATCCCACAATCGACTTCCAGAAGCAGTATTATTACGCGCGCCCGACTTCCATGGCGGTTAAGCCGAAGTCGCTCGACGATGTCGACCCCAAGCTGCTGGAAACGTACAAGAAACTAGGTATCCCGCTCAAGGAGCAGGCCATTCTGGCCGGCGTCGAGGGGGCTGAGAACATGGGCGACGAGCCGCGCAAGGTCGCCGTGGATGCGGTGTTCGACTCCGTCTCCGTCGGCACGACCTTCCGCGACGAGCTCATGAAAGCGGGCGTGATCTTCTGCTCGATCTCCGAGGCGATCAAGGAATACCCTGATCTGGTGAAGAAATATCTCGGCTCCGGCGTACCGGTGCAGGATAATTTTTACGCCACGCTTAATTCCGCAGTGTTTTCAGATGGATCGTTCGTTTACGTGCCGCCGGGTGTGCGCTGCCCAATGGAGTTGAGCACATATTTCCGCATCAACGCAGAGAACACGGGCCAGTTCGAGCGGACGCTGATTATCGCTGATAAGGGCTCCTATGTGAGCTATCTTGAGGGTTGCACAGCGCCCCAGCGCGACGAGAGTCAGCTGCACGCCGCCGTGGTCGAGATCATCATCGAGGAAGATGCGGAGGTGAAATACTCCACCGTCCAGAACTGGTACCCCGGTGACGAAAACGGCAAGGGCGGTATCTACAACTTCGTGACCAAGCGCGCCGATTGCCGTGGCGACCGTGCCAAAGTGATGTGGACGCAGGTCGAGACTGGCTCTGCGGTGACGTGGAAGTATCCGTCCTGCATCCTGCGCGGCGACGACTCACAGGGCGAATTCTACTCCATCGCCATCGCCAACAACATGCAGCAGGCTGATACCGGCACCAAGATGGTGCATCTGGGCAAGCGGACAAAGTCGCGTATCGTGTCGAAGGGCATTTCAGCCGGCAAGGCGCAGAATACCTACCGCGGTCTGGTCTCGATGCATCCCAAGGCCAAGGACAGCCGCAACTTTACGCAGTGCGACAGCCTTCTGATCGGTGATAAATGCGGGGCGCATACCGTTCCCTACATCGAGGTCAGGAATAATTCGAGCCGCGTCGAGCATGAGGCGACCACATCGAAAGTGGACGACGATCAGCTCTTCTACTGCCGCTCGCGCGGTATGGACGAGGAGGAGGCCGTAGCTTTGGTCGTCAACGGGTTCTGCAAGGACGTGCTTCAGGCGCTGCCGATGGAATTTGCAATGGAAGCACAAGCACTTGTGGCGATTTCGCTCGAGGGTTCCGTAGGCTGATGCAAAAGCTGCTGAAAGAAACCGGCATCGCGGCGATTGTTTTCTTCGCGCTGTCCTTTGGTTTCGGGTTTGGTCTCGAAGAAGGCGATGGGTGGCCAGAAGCCGCCATGTCAGCTGTGATATTCGCAGTTTTCTACTTTATCGTGGGCTTGGGCGTGATGTGGTACAAGGGGCGTAAATCATGATCCTGACGACGACCAATACCATCGAGGGGCGTCCCATCACGGCCTACCACGGCATTGTCGTGGGCGAGGCGATCATGGGCGCTAATATCGTGCGTGATCTGTTTGCGCGCGTCACCGACATCGTCGGCGGGCGGTCGGGTCAGTATGAGAACAAACTGAGCGATGCGCGCGAAGCAGCCATGGGCGAGCTCGAGCAAGAGGCGCTCGGCAAAGGCGCCGATGCGGTCGTGGGCGTTGATATCGACTACGAAATCATCTCCGACAGCATGATGATGGTGTCCGTCTCCGGCACGGCGGTCTCGCTGGGGTGAGCGCGGAAGTGGCACATACCGGACCCCTGAAACTGCATTGGTGGAAGGCAGAGCCGAATTTCGGCGACGCGATCAACCCGCTGATCGTCGGGCATATGTCGCGCCGTGCCGTTGAGCATGCCGGGCCCCGTCGCGCAGATCTGTTCGCCATCGGCTCCCTCATGCAGGTGGTCAAGCGCACCCATAAGGAGCCGCGCGAGAGTGGCGAGAAGCTCAGCGTCTGGGGCACGGGCCTGCTCAATCCGGTATTCGGGCACGGCTTTCTCAAGCATGTGGACGTGGCGCTGCTGCGTGGTCCGATCACGGCAGCGCTGCTGACACTGGAACACAACCGCTTCGGTGATCCGGGCCTGCTCATTGACGACGTGCTGCCCTTTACCGGGACGCGCGGCGACCGTATCGGCGTCGTGCCGCATTACTCCATTGTCGAGGATGCTGAGTTGCTGGCCTTTATCGCCTCCGATCCGGCTTATGTCCTGATCGACCCGCGCGGTGATCCGTCGGACGTGTGCCTGCGGATTGCCGAATGCGCCCATATCTTTGCCTCCTCGCTGCACGGGCTGATCGTGGCCGACGCGTACGGCGTGCCCAACACCTGGATCGAACCGTCGGGCCAGAGCTGGCTGAAATACCTCGATTATGCCGCCTCGCTGGGGCGGCGCGATATGACGGCGCCTCTCGCGCTGGACGACATCAAGACCCACAAATCTGTGCCGATCGCTTATGGCGATGGCATTGCCGCCGCGCGCGACGCTCTCTGCGACAGCTTCCCCGCTCGGCTCAAATCACTGGCCCCCGTGGCCGCCTGACACATCGCGCGCACCGCGTGCAGAACTGACATACAAAGGAGCCTCACCATGCTGAGCATCAAGAACCTACAGGTAAAACTGGAAGACGAAGACAAGCAGATCCTCAAGGGTGTCGATCTCGAAATCAAAGGCGGCGAAGTGCACGCGATCATGGGGCCAAACGGCTCCGGCAAATCGACGCTGTCGTACGTGTTGTCCGGCAAGGGAGGCTATGAGGTCACGGGCGGCTCCGCAGCCCTCGAAGGGGTCGATCTGCTGGAGATGGAGCCCGAAGAGCGCGCCGCCGCCGGCCTGTTTCTGGCGTTCCAGTATCCTGTCGAAATTCCCGGCGTGGGGAACATGACCTTCCTGCGCACGGCTGTGAACGCACAGCGCAAGGCGCGCGGCGAAGAGGAAATGTCGGCTGCTGAATTCCTCAAAGTGGTCCGTGCACGCGCCAAGGACCTCAAGATTGACGCAGACATGCTCAAGCGCCCGGTCAACATGGGCTTTTCGGGCGGCGAGAAAAAGCGCAATGAAATCCTTCAGATGGCGATGCTGGAGCCAAAGATGTGCATCCTCGACGAGACTGATTCCGGCCTCGATGTGGATGCGATGAAACTGGTTTCCGAAGGGGTTAACGCCCTGCGTTCCGAGGGCCGAGGCTTTTTGGTGATCACGCATTATCAGCGTCTGCTCGACCACATCAAGCCGGATGTCGTGCACATCATGTCAGATGGCCGGATCATCAAGACGGGCGGACCAGATCTCGCGCTTGAAGTCGAGAACAACGGCTACGCAGATATCCTCGCCGAGGTGGTGTAATGGCCGATGCAGTAGCAAAAACAGACCCGACCGAAGCAATGATCGCCGCGCGCAGCATGCCGAAAGGCACATGGGTTCAGCCGCTGCGCGAGGACGCTCTGGCGCGTCTGCGCGCGATGGGATTGCCCCAGCGCCGCGATGAATATTGGAAATATACCCGCCCCGACACGCTGACACAGGCCGACGCGCCCCTTGCTGCCGTGCTCGAAGCGGACGAGGCACCGATGTTTGCGGATGTGGACTGCTTGCAGATCGTGTTCGTGGACGGTGAGTTCGATTCCGAAGCCTCCGACGATCTGAACCTTGAGGGCATCACCATCGAGCGGCTGGCGACATCAGACACGGATCTGCATTGGGCAAAGAACCTCTACGGAGTGCTCGAGACACGCGGGCAAAGCCCGGTGGCGCGTCCGCTCGCGGCGCTCAACACCGCCTTCGCGACCGATGGCATCCTGATCCATGTGACCGGCAAGCCGAGCAAACCGGTCAATCTGACGTATCATCATAAATCGGAAAGCTCCGACGCGATCCTGCACCACTGCATCAAGCTAGATGCCGGGGCGGAGATGACCCTGCTGGAGAACGGCCCTGCTGCCGCGCGGTTCAACAAGGTGCTGGAAGTCGAAGTGGGGGACGACGCATCGTTCCATCACATCCGCACGCAGGGGCGCGATCACGAGCGCCGCGCAGCGACGCATATTTTCGCGCGGCTGGGCACGCAATCTGCCTTCCGGTCGTTTACGATGACTGTGAACGGCGTGTTGACGCGCAACGAATGTGTAATCGAACTCACCGGTGATGACGCCATCGCCAATGTTGCCGGCGCCTGCGTGGGCGATGGTGAATTCCTGCACGACGATACGGTCTTCATCACCCACGACGCGGTAAACTGTCAAAGTCGGCAGGTGTTCAAAAAGGTGCTGCGCAACGGAGCGACCGGCATTTTTCAGGGTAAGATTCTGGTCAAAGCCGGTGCACAGAAAACCGACGGCTACCAGATCAGCCAATCCCTCCTGCTTGACGGCGACAGCCAGTTCCTCGCCAAGCCCGAGCTTGAGATCTACGCCGACGATGTGGCCTGTAGCCATGGCTCTACCTCGGGGGCGATCGATGAGGATGCGCTGTTCTATCTCCGGTCCCGCGGTGCGCCGGAGGCCGAAGCGACCAATCTGTTGACCCTCGCGTTTCTGGCCGAAGCCGTGGACGAAATAGAGCACGAAGACCTGCGCGAGGACATCACCAACCGCCTCGGCGCGTGGCTGCAACGGCATAGGGGCTGATATGGCGCTGACCGCCGATATATTGGCGACCTACAAGGGGCCGGGCCGCGTGACTAAGCGGTTTTTGGGGCAGGGCCGCAACGAGGTGCGCGCGCTATTGTTCGTCCTTATTGCGGGCCTGCTGATGTTCATCGCCTCAATGCCCTATCAGGCGCGCGAAGCACAGCTCGATCCGGAGG
>JAGXHD010000170.1 GCA_024636395.1 Sulfitobacter sp. | reverse complement strand
TCGTCGCCGCCCACGCGCGCCACCATATCGGACGCTCGGGTTTCCTCCAGCATCACCTTGGCGACAATCTGAAGCACGTGATCGCCTGCGGCATGCCCCAACGTATCGTTGACCGCTTTGAAGTAATCCAGATTAATGTGCATCACGGCAAACGCCGCCTTCGCCGCGAGTAAGCGCTCCAGCACCTCGTCCAGCGCGCGGCGGTTTTTCAGCCCCGTCAGCGTATCGGTGAATGCCTGCTCCTCCGCCGCGATCTTGGCCCCTTGCAGCCGCAGATTAAGCTTGCGCGAGGCCTCCATCGCAGCGCTTTTCGCCTCCACCAGATAGAGCATTTCAATGGCCAGATCCGTGGCGGCGAAATCAGCATTCGTCAGCGCGTAGTCGCGCACACCGTCGAGGATGGAGATCCCGAAGGAAAGATTCACGATCGCCTGCCCCTGCCCGTCACAGACGACCACCCCCTTGAGGCGCGCCACGGGGGTCCCCGTCATTTCGAGGTGCAATTTGAGGTGTCGCACAGCCCAAAGCTGCGCGAGTGTATCAATCCCGCGCGGTCGCATAACGCTGAAAGCTTCAAGAAAGGGCGTACCCTCGAGCGGTTTGCGGGGTCGCAGCTTTTGCGTGGTGGGCCCCGCGTGGCTGATGATCCCCTCTGCATTGAGGATGAGATGCATGGGGCACAATACATCCAGCACATCGGGGTTCAGCACCCTCTTCACAACGCCCGCACGCCCAGCTCGAATGCGCGACCATCGGCATAATCCGCCTCGACCAGCTGGATCCGGACCGTTTCGCGCCCTCTCTCGGTCTGTTCAAGCTCGAGGAGCGCCAGCGCCCCGTAATCATCCGCCATGACCCGCAGCACCCCCATCATAAGATGGCCAAATCCGGCAACAGGTGTCTCACAGATCAGGCTGTACTGGCCCGGCTCATGGCTGTGCAGCTCGATCGCCGGGATGTTGAGATCGGAGACCGCCATGCGTGCACGGTCCGGCAAATCATCGAGCGAATGCAAGAAATCCTCGAAATTCATACCGCCAAACCGCAGCAGGCGGCGCACCGCTTCCGTGTTAGGGTGCGAAACCAGATAGGCGCCCACATCCTCCATCACATCGCCGCGCGGGCGGCGCAGCACATCGCCCATCGCATCCAGCACCGCCGGAGCGATCGCATCGTCATAGGTCAGCATCGCTTCGAAATCGGGCGGCGATACCTGCGCGCGCGCGGCCACCTGAAGCCAAGCATCCTTGCCGTAGCTGTCGCATATGTAGTTCTGAAAACTGCGGTTGATCAGCCCGTGCATGTCTGCTGCCCCTTCTGCTCTGCTCCTTTGATGCCGCTCCCGCGTTAACAAGCAGCTAAAAAGAGATCACAGAGTAGGAACGTGGTTAAAAATCCGTTGGCGCGCCGCCTTCGGATTTACGTCGTGCGACGAAATCGGCCAATTCCTCGCGGATCGCGCCATCCATCGGCGGCTCCTCGAAGCTGCCCACGATTTCCTTGAACATGTGGTGCGCGCGCTCCTGCGTCCAGATGCCCCCCGCCACCTCCCAGCCCTCATAATTGGTCCAATCGCTCAGGAAGGGCTGGTAGAACGCAGTTGTATAGCGATCCTGTGTGTGCTGGATTCCGAAGAAATGGCCCTGATTGCCCACGGATTTAATCGCATCGAGCGCGATCTCGTCTGGTCCAGTGGCGCAGATCTCGGGCGCCATATAGCGCTGAATTTGCTGCAAGACCTCGCAATCCATGATGAATTTTTCGGGTGATGCGATCAATCCACCCTCCAGCCATCCTGCCGCGTGATAGACCATATTCGTTCCGGACTGCACGGCGGCCCACAGGCTGTTGGAGGTCTCCCACATCGCCTGCCCGTCGGGCACATTCGCAGCACATACCCCCGACGATCGCATCGGCAGCCCGTAAAAACGGCACAGCTGCCCCGTCATCTGGGTCGCGCGCATGTATTCGGGCGTCCCGAACGCAGGCGCGCCGGTTTTCATATCCACATTCGAGGTAAACGTGCCCACCGCCACCGCCGCACCGGGGCGGATGATCTGCGCCAGCACCACGGCGATCAGCGCCTCCGCGATCGACTGCGCTACGGCCCCTGCCATGGTCACGGGCGCCATCGCCCCCGCCAGCGTGAAGGGCGTCACCACCAGCCCCTGATTGCGCCGGGCGATCCGCATCCAGCCGTCCAGCATCGGGATATCGTGCTTGAGCGGCGAAGTGGAGTTGATGTTGGTATACATCTTCGGGCTCGCCTCGAACTCCTCGTGTGTCCAGCCCCCCGAGATGCGCACCATCTCCATCACGTCCTCGACCCGCTCCTTGCCGAGGCTATAGGCATGCATCGCCTTATCGGTCAGCGTCAGCTTGTCGTAGAGCACGTCGAGATGCCGCACGGAGGCATGAATGTCCACCGGCTCCACCGGATAGCCGCCCGCGAAATGGATGCAGTTGAAGTACTGCGTCAGTTTCAGCAGATCGCGGCACATCTCGCGCGTGCCCGGCACCTTGCGGCCGAGCGCCATATCCCAATAGTTGGGCGGCGAGGAGACGTTGCCGAACACCATGTTCTTCCCACCGATGGTGATCTTACGGTCCGGATTGCGCGGTGTCAGCGTAAACTCCGAAGGCGCCAACGCGATGTATTCCATCACCATATCGCGCCCGATGCGCACGTTCTCGCCATCGATCGTACATCCCGCCTTGCGGAAAATCTCCAGCGCCTCGTGGTTGAGGATCTCGATTCCGATTTCCTCGAGGATCCGCATCGCACCGTCATGGATCGCCGCGACACCCTCGGGGCTCAGCGGCTCGGTAGGCCGGTCGATGTTGACCGGCGGGTTCCATGGCATCTGCTCGATCACCGCAGTGCCGCGCCGTATTTTGGCGCCGGCCCGGCCACCTGACCGGCCAGTGCCACGGGTTCTGCGTTGGGGCTCGTGGTTCATGGCGCTCTCCTTGGGCCTGAGTCTGCTCAGAAGGCCCCAGCCTGCGCCGCGCATCCGTTCCCTCAGCGACGGATTTGGTCGTTTTCAGCGCTTCACATCACGCCTTGCGCGCGCAACCACGCGGGGATCTCCCCGATGTCCTGCAAGACCACATCCGCCAGCGGCGTCAGCATGGCACGAGTGGCGGTGCCCGTCAGCACGCCCACGGTGCGCATTCCCGCCGCGCGGCCCGCGTGTAGATCATGCGTGCTGTCACCCACCATCACGATATGCGCCGGCGGCAGATTTACGGCGGCCGCAAATCCAAGTAATTGCCCCGGCGCAGGCTTGCCGCCGAAGCCGCTGTCGTAGCCCGCGATGAAGTCGAACAGATCGGTCACTCCCGCAGCGTCCAGATGGGCGAGCGCTGGCGCTTCGCTGTCGTTCGTGGCCACGCCAAGCGCGATGTTGCGCGCGCGAAACCCCTCCAGCAGCGGGCGCAGTGGAACCGCGGGCTGCTGCGGGGCACGGCCCGCCTCTTCGTTCATGAGCGCGAGCAATCCCGCCCCCGATTGACCAGGAAAATGCGGCGCGAGCGCTTCCGCGATCTCGCCTGGTGTGCCTGCGATCACGATGCTGTCGCGCGCGAATTTACCGCTCGGCAGATCAAATCCGATCGCGGCGCCCAATGCTATCGCGCGGGCCTCATCGTTCTGTCCCGCGCGGCGCAGAAACATCTGCGCCCATGTCTCCCAAGTGGCGGCAAAATCAAACAACGTGCCGTCCTTATCAAAGCACAAGCCTTTGACCGGTATCATATTTTCGCTCATGTCCAGTGCCTCGCCTCTCCGCCCGGAAGGCCGTGCCGCGCCTCCCCCAAACGGGTGTAGGGTAGTCCCTGCGCGTCACAGCACGCAATGATCCAGGCATCATCCATCAGAATGAAATCCAGAACGGACGCCAGAAAATCGGGATCCGTCACAGCGCCGCGCAGATCCCCTTGGGACGCACCGGTGGCGCCGAGAAAAACCGGCAGCAGATCTTCGTTGCCCACCAGCCATCCAAGCGCCCCGAGGGCGACCGTTTCGGCGGTATTTTGCGTAAGGCTCATCACCCGCTCCAATTGCATCAAAATCTCAACGCTTTGTTAATCATTTGGTCAGAAAACTAAAGGCCAACGCAACACTCACGGGAAGGATCGAAAGTGCAGGGAAAAATCCTTATCATCGACGGTATTTCGACCAACCGTATCGTGTTGAAAGTCAAACTGACAGCAGCGTTTTATCAGGTCGCGCAGGCGGGCACACTGCACGAGGCGCTCAAGGCGATCCGTGAGGATCCACCCGATCTTGTGCTGACCGCGATCAATCTGCCCGACGCGACAGCCGCAGAACTCTGCGGTCATTTGCGCGCCACCCCCGCGACGGCAAATATTCCGGTTCTGGCAATCGACACGGCCTGCGATGCACAGACCCGGCTTGCAACCCTTCGCGCCGGTGCACTCGATGTGATGAACAAACCTGTCAACGAGACACTGCTGTTGGGCCGCGTGCGCAGCATGATCAGCGCTTATAATAAATTTGCAGAATGGCAGATGCGCGACGAGACCTCCTGCGCCCTGGGCCTCGCCGAAGCGCCCGCCGATTTCATGCACCCCGGCACGGTCACGCTCATCGGGATGGAGGCGGGGCCCTTGCAGGGATGGGTACGCCAGATGTTGCCTCACCTACGCGCAAGCTACACCGTTACGCTGCTGCGCGACGCGATGGCGGCGCTTCATTCAGGCAAGACGCCAGATGCGATCGTGCTGGCCCTGCCCGATACGGCAGAGCACAGCGAGACGTGCCTGCGCCTGATTTCCGCCCTGCGCGCGAGCGCCCGGACCCGCGAGATCGCGCTCCTCATGATCCAGAAAACCCCTGACCCCATCCGCGCCACGTCGGCGCTCGATATGGGGGCGGACGATGTGATGACAGCAGCCTTCGACGCGGCTGAAGTCGCGTTGCGGCTGCAGGTCTTGTTGCGGCGCAAGCGTCATGTGGCACAGATGCTGCAAAGCGTCCGCACCGGCCTGCGTGAAGTGGTCAACGATCCGCTCACCGACCTCTACAACAGGCGCTACGCCATGCCCTTCATGACCCGCATGATCGCCCACAGTGCTGCAAATCAGGCACAATTCGCCGCAATCGTCGCGGATATGGACCATTTCAAACGGATCAACGATTTGTATGGCCACGCCTCTGGAGATGCGGTTCTGGTCGAAACTGCGCGGCGCCTGCGCATGACCGTGCGGGGCGGCGATATGGTCGCGCGCATGGGGGGCGAGGAGTTTTTGATCGCGATGCCCGATACCGATATCGAAACCGCGCGCAGCGTGGCAAATCGCCTGTGCGCCGCAATCGGCAACACGCCTTTCGCGATCCCCGGTGCCGATCATCCCGTCCACATCACGATCAGCATCGGGCTGGCGATGAATGCACCAGCCCTGACGATGGAGCGCAACCCCGAGGAAGTGCACGCCCTGCTCGACCGGGCGGACAAGGCGCTTTATGCGGCCAAACTGGAAGGTCGCAACTGCGTAAAATTCAGCCGCCCGCAGAATCGCCCTGCCGCCTGACCCCATTGAAGCGTCGGACCCAGGGCGAAGGTGCTCCTGCGCGCCTAAAAATCACCAAATACTAGCTGTCATCGCCGGAAGGGCCCTCGCGGCGCTCCTGCCGCTCTTGCGCGAGTTCTTGCAGACGGTCCGCATAAGCCAGACGCTCCTGCGCGCTCATCGCCGTCACTTGCGCGAGCCAGGCATCGCTCGCGGCGCTCTGGCGCGCCATCCCCTCATCGCGCTGCGCTTCCAGAACACGCACCGCGGCAGCGGGATCGAACGGTTCGACGCGTAGCGCTGCAATCATCTGCGCAGTATCGGGCGGCGTCCGCCTGATCGACTTCAGCTGCGCCCGGACCGCACGCTGGGCCTCGCGGGGGAGCGCCTGCATATAGATTGCACCGCCTTTCGCCGCGCGGGACGGCCGGTGGTCATCGCCCCGGTGCCGCCATGCCGCACCGGCGACCGCCGCCACAACCGCGAGGTTCAGCGCCAGCGAAATCCCAAGTACGATGGTTATCCATCGTCTTTTTGGTATCACATCCGTCATGGCCTATCCCTCTTCGCTTGCAAACTCGAACACCGTCCAGCCGGACCCAGTCAGATCCGTCATGTCTTCCTCCGCCACCGCGTCGGCAGTGCCGAAAAACAGCAGCGGATCCACGGTCTGCGCAGGCGGCGCCACCCCGAGCCAGAAACCAGCGACTGTCGCCGTCACCAGCCCACCAAGCCCTGCAGGCCCGCCCACCGCAGCCAAAATCCGGCGCCACAGCCGCTCTCTTGGCAGATAGTGCAGCGCATCGTCCCCGATGCGCGCAGCCAGCGCGGCGGACATATGCGGCGGCGCAGCACGGGCGGTCTCAAGTGCTGCCTCCAAATCAAACCGGTCAGGTTGTGTCATCATCATACCCCAGTGCATCGCGCTGCGCGGCCAGATCGGCCGCGAGCGCCTTTTTTCCCCGCGCGGTCAGGCTCTCGACGGCCTCGATCCCCGCATCCAATATCTCGGCGATCTCATGGTTCGCCAACCCCTCGATGTGCCGCAGGATCACTGCCTGCCGCTGCCGCTCCGGCAGGCGCAGCAGCGCCGCCTGAAGCGCATCGTGCCGGGCGTTGTCCTGTAGTCGCATCTCGATCCCCGGTGCGGGATCGGCGGGCGCGTCCATCTCGTCCAAAGTATCCGGACGATTCCGCCTCAGACGGTCCACACACAGATTAGCCACCACGCGGTAAAGCCACGTCGCCGCCTGCGCGCGGCCCGCGTCCCAGTGCGGTGCCTGCTTCCACAGCCGCACCATCGCGTCCTGCGTCACATCCTCCGCCTCGGCCGCGTCACCCAGCACACGGTAGGCATGCGCGTAGGCCCTCGGTGCAAGCCGCGCCGACAAAATCCGCGCCGCAGCGACCTCACCGGCGGCATAGCGTGCCAGCAGGGCCGCATCGGCATCCCGCGCCTGTGTATGGTCATTCGTGTCTTTCAACGCCACTGTCCGCTTTGTCGCCCGATTATCCGCATGCTTGGCGGCTGAGTACGCCCTGCCCCTCCTCATCGGGGCAAGGCCGTGTTATCCGCAGATCTCAGTCTGCGTCGCGCTGCGGCTTGCCTCTGCCTGGACCATGATCATGTCCGCGCGCTTTTGCAAACTCCTCGAGGCTGACGCCACCGCTCTTGTCCGCATCAAGCCGCGCGATCATGTCCGCAGGGCTGCGGCGCGCTTGCAGTTCTTCCAGCGTCAGGGTGCCGCTGCTGTCCGCATCCATCCGTTCGAAGTGTTTGGCCGCATGCTGGCCCATCTTGCTGTCCTGCGCGGCAGCCATCTCCTCGGCGCTCAGCGTGCCATCGTTGTTGGTGTCGAAGCGCGCGAGCATGCGGCCCTGCGCGCGCGCCTGCATCTGGGCTTTCATCTCGTCCATGCTCAGCGCACCATCGTCGTTGGCATCCGCGGCTGCAAAACGGGCGGCGGCCTGCGCCGTGGCTTCTTCGGCCGTGATCTGCCCATCGCCATTGGTATCCATCTGAACGAAGCGCGCGCCGCGCTGCTCGGCGCGGTCGCCTTCCTTGGCCTGAACACCCGTCGCGACAAGACCGGCAACTATGGCCAGAACGGTGATTGATTCTTTAAACATGGTCGTCTCCATTTTGAGGGCCTGCCCGGAAGCTCACACGCTGTTTTCCCGGTGCAGTTGGATTTGATACGTGGGCCCGCACCCGTTCCGTCGGACGAAACACCAAAAAAATCATGCTCCCGCCGCCTTGGGACAAATCGCCACCTTTTATTCCGCCACGCCATAGCGCACTAAAGGGGCTTAACGACGCCGCAGGACACCCAAATGCCAGATGCCTCGAACCACCCCGATCAGACAGCCGATCCAGATACAGAACAGGCAGAGCGTCCGCGCCTGCCCGCGATGCGGCGCGGTTGGCGCGGGCGCTGCCCGAGTTGCGGCGCGGGCCCGCTCTTGTTCGGCTATCTCAAAGTGCGCGATCATTGTACCGTGTGCGAGCAGGAATTCCACCATCACCGCGCCGACGATGGCCCCGCCTATCTGACCATCCTGCTGGTGGGTCATCTGATGGCACCCCTGCTGCACATCGTATTCGTCCAGTTCCGGCCCGAGCCGATCGTGCTCTTCACGATCTTTGCGGTTGGCACGGTCGGATTGTCGCTCTACCTTCTTCCCAGATTGAAGGGAGCCTTGATCGGGTTTCAATGGGCGCGGGAAATGGGCGGCTTCGCCCGCTCCAACTGAGCGCCGCTCAGATATTCGAGGGACTTAATGAGCACGGATAAAACCGCGATCCGCAACGCATCCACGGTCATCGTGATCCGCGACCGCATGACGTCTCCGGCCATCCTGATGGGCCAGCGCGGTGCAAAGGCAGCATTCATGCCTAATAAATTTGTCTTTCCCGGCGGCGCCGTGGATCCCGGCGATGCGCATATTCCGCTCGCCACCCCGCTCACGCCGCAATGTGCCGCGCGCATCGGCGAAGATGTCGATGCAGCGCTCGCCCATGCCATCCCGGTCGCAGCCGTGCGGGAGCTCTGGGAAGAGACAGGGCTCATCCTAGGCCGTAAAGGCGCATGGGAGGGGGACGTCCCACCCGATTGGGGGACCTTCGCCGCCACCGGCCACCTGCCCCACGCCGAGCCTTTGCAATTCGTTTTCCGCGCGCTCACCCCGCCGGGCCGTCCGCGCCGCTTTGATGCGAGATTTTTCCTCGTGGACGCAGACGACATCGCGAGCGATCCCGATGATTTCGACGCCGCCTGCGATGAACTTTCGCATCTCCAATGGGTGCCCCTGACCGAAGCCCGCCGCTTCGACATGCCCTTCATAACGGAGGTCGTGCTGGCGGAGGTCGAAGCCCGCGCACGCGACCTGAACGCACCCGCCTCCGTGCCCTATTTCAAAAACAACGATGAAGAGAGCCTGTTTTTGCGCCTCAAGGGCCACCGCGGCGAATACACGGACAAACCCTAGATCACGAGGATCAGCAGAAGAATCGACGCGACGAGAATAGTCATACCAAGCGCTTCTCGGCCCGTGATCCGCTCGCGGAAGAACAGCGTGGAGGCAATCACGCTCAGGATCAGCTCCACCTGCCCTAGCGCTTTGACATAAGCCGCGTTTTGTAGTGTGAACGCGATGAACCAGCACAGCGAGCCGCCCATCGACGTGAGCCCGATCCAGACCGCCACACGGCGCGCGCGCCAGACCGCCGTCATCTCGCCGCGCTCACGCAGCCAGAGCCAGACGGTCATCATCAGCGTCTGCATTACCACGACCGCCATCAGCGTGACGCCCGCGCGCAGCAGCGGATCATCGGTAGCAAGCGTGAGCGACGCGCCCCGGTAACTCACCGCCGAGAAGGCGAACAATATCCCGCTTGCAATTCCCAGCCCAACCGCGCGGTTGCGCAGATCCGAGAGGTGAAAGCCGCGTGCCTCCTTCCCCCCAGACAGCAGCAATAATCCGATCAGGCCCAGTGCGATCGCCCCCAGCCCCCCAAGGCTTACCCGGTCGCCGAGCAGCACCAGCCCGACAAGCACCGTCTGGATGACTTCGGTCTTCTTGAATGTGATCCCCACCGCGAAATTGCGGGCCTTGAACAGCATCACCACACAGATCG
>JAGXHD010000169.1 GCA_024636395.1 Sulfitobacter sp. | reverse complement strand
GCCACCACCAGCGTTGCGGGATGGCCAAATCCGTTGAACGCGTCGGCACTCTCGACGACTCCCAGCAGCACACCGGCCATCAGGGCGGAAAACGCAACGATATCATAGCGGACGCGGCCCCAAAGCAGCAGGCCAAAGACGGCGCCGAACAGGCAGAAGAGGATGATCTGGTCTTGGGTCATTGGGGCACCATGTGGGGGGATTGCTGTGTGTAGGTGCCACGTCACGCAAGAGATTGAAAGTGAGCTGTGAGCATCCTTTCAGTCAGTACAATTCAGCCCGAGCGGAGCCTTGCCCCTCACGGGTGTGCTGCCGTATAAGCGCTGGTGAAAATATAGACCTTTGACGGAGACATTCCATGGCCGGCCATTCCAAATGGGCAAACATCCAGCACCGCAAGGGGCGCCAGGACAAGTTGCGCTCCAAAATGTTCTCGAAATTCTCGAAGGAGATCACGGTCGCCGCCAAGATGGGCGATCCCGACCCCGACAAGAACCCGCGCCTGCGTCTGGCGGTGAAGGAGGCCAAGCAGGCCTCCATGCCGAAAGACAACATCGACCGCGCAATCAAGAAGGCGACGGGGGGCGATGCGGAGGATTACGAAGAAATCCGCTATGAGGGTTACGGCACGAATGGCGTGGCAGTGATCGTTGAAACGATGACCGACAACCGTAACCGCACTGCATCGGTCGTGCGCTCGACCTTCACGAAATACGGTGGCAATCTGGGTGAGACCGGCAGCGTGGGCTTCATGTTCGACCGTAAGGGCGAGGTCATGTATCCCGCTTCCGTCGGTGATGCCGATACTGTCATGATGGCCGCGATCGAGGCGGGTGCGGAGGACGTCGAGAGCACCGAGGAAGGCCATGTGATTTATTGTGCCGATACCGATCTCAATGAGGTGTCCACGGCCCTCGAAGCGGTGCTGGGCGAGAGCGACAGCACCAAGCTGATCTGGCAGCCCACCGTCACGACTGAGCTTGACCTCGAGGGTATGCAGAAGCTGATGAAGCTGATCGACGCACTTGAAGATGACGATGATGTGCAGCGCGTGACGGCCAATTTCGAAGCCTCCGACGAGGTGATGGAAGCGCTGGAGTAGGCGCTGCTAAAGTGCCGAAGACCCGGAACCGCCGAATGTGTCTGCGGCGGTTCTTTCTTGCAGCGGGGAGAGCATTGGCCCGATGATGGCATCATTCATTCCGGGCTTTTTGCTGAGCTTGTCGCTGATCCTCGCCATTGGCGCGCAAAACGCTTTCGTGCTGCGACAAGGTTTGCGGCGCGAGCATGTGTTTTGGGTCTGTCTGACCTGTGCAGTGGCCGATGCGTTGCTGATCGGGGCCGGCGTCGCGGGCTTTGGCGCGCTGGCGCAGGCTGTGCCGTGGTTCGAGACGGCGATGCGCTATGGCGGGGCAGCGTTCCTGCTGGTCTACGGCGCCCGGGCCGCGATGAGCGCGTGGCGCGGCGGGGCGACTATGCAGCTGTCAGGGCACAACGCAACGTCACTTCGGCGCACGTTGCTCACGCTGCTGGCGATCACTTTTCTCAATCCGCATGTCTATCTCGATACGCTCGTCCTCGTGGGGTCCGTCTCGGCGCAGTATCCCGACAGGGCCGCATTTGCAGTGGGCGCCATGCTGGCAAGCTTCGTGTTTTTCTTCGCGCTGGGCTACGGGGCGCGTCTTGTGCAGCCGGTCTTTGCCAAACCGGTCAGCTGGCGGATCCTCGATGCGCTCATCGCTTTCGTCATGTGGGCCATCGCCGGCGCGCTGCTATTTGGTTAGGCCATTGCGCGCCCCCCATGATTGCGCTCAACATTCGCCAATGGTAACTCGTCATCCCTCCCGCCCGCTCTCCGGCATCTTCTGGATGTTCATGACAGGCGTTTGCTTCATCATGGTCACGGCACTGGTCAAGACGATGGGGCCGCGCCTGCCACCCGGCGAGGCGGCCTTCATCCGCTATGCCATGGGGCTGGTGTTTTTGCTGCCCTCCATCGGGGCGCTGCGCGCCGCCAATCTCACGCGGCGGCACTGGGCGCTGTTTTCCCTGCGCGGCTTTTGCCATGCCGGAGGAGTGATCCTTTGGTTTTTCGCCATGGTGCGGATCCCCATCGCGGAGGTCACCGCAATGAACTATCTCGCGCCGATCTATGTGACCATCGGTGCGGCGATCTTTCTGGGGGAGCGGCTTGCCGCGCCTCGCATCATCGCTGTGCTGCTGGGGCTGGCCGGTGCCGCGATCATCCTGCGTCCGGGCTTTCGCGAGGTGAGTGACGGGCATCTGGCGATGCTGGTGGCTGCCGTGGTCTTTGCGGGCAGCTACCTGACCGCGAAAGTGCTGGCCGACGAGGTGAAGCCCGGCATCGTGGTGGCGATGCTGTCGGTGTTCGTGACCCTTGGACTTGCGCCCTTCGCTATCGCGGACTGGATCACGCCGACACCGCGCGAGCTGATGTTTCTCGCCGCCGTGGCCGTGTTCGCCACGTCAGGGCACTATACCATGACCCTGGCGTTCGCGGCAGCACCTGTAACGGTGACGCAGCCGGTGACCTTCCTGCAATTGATCTGGGCCACGGCGCTTGGCGCGCTTTGGTTCGCTGAGCCCATTGATATCTGGGTCATTCTGGGGGGGATCGTGATCCTGGGGTCGGTGACTTTCATCACCTGGCGCGAGGCGATGCTGAAGCGTCATGTGACCCCCGATGCGGTGGCCACGAAGGGCTGAAATTTTTATTGATTGACGGATCAATAAAAAACATGCATCCTGTGTCGCATGTTTGAAAATGCAGCATCATGCCGAAGCTAGGAATGGAACCGTTGCGCCGCGCCTCGCTGGTGCAGGCGACCATTGCCGAGATCGGGCGGGCGGGATCGCTTGACGTGACCGTGAGCCAGATCGCGCGCACTGCCGGCATGTCGACAGCGTTGGCGCACCATTATTTCGGTGGCAAGAACCAGATTTTCCTCGCGGCCATGCGCCATATCCTGACGGAGTATGGCACGGTGGTTCGCCGCTACCTCGCGGGGGCCAGCACGCCACGCGACCGGTTGGAGGCGATCATCGAGGGCAGTTTCGATCAGACCTGCTTTGCGCCCGCGACCATCGCGGCCTGGATGACACTCTACGCCGCAGCGCCTACGCAGCCCCAGACGCGGCGGCTGCTGACGCTCTATCAGGCGCGCCTGCGCTCGAATCTTACGCATGCGCTGCGTCCGCTCAGTGCTACGCCGCAGGCTCATGCCGACGTGATCGCGGCGCTTATCGACGGGCTTTATCTGCGCGCGGCCCTCTCCGAGGCAGGCACCGCCGGGGACGCCAAGGCTGCCGCACTCGATACACTCTCCCATCTCCTGAAGGATGCCGCATGACCCAGCCCAATATTCTCATCCTGATGGTGGATCAGCTCAACGGCACTCTGTTTCCGGACGGCCCCGCAGACTGGCTCCATGCGCCCAATCTCAAAAAGCTCGCGGCGCGCTCGACACGGTTCCGGAACGCCTATACTGCCTCGCCGCTCTGCGCGCCCGGTCGGGCCGCGTTCATGTCGGGCCAGCTTCCCTCGGCCACCGGCGTCTACGACAATGCCGCCGAGTTCGCCTCCTCCATCCCGACCTATGCCCACCATCTGCGCCGGGCGGGCTATTACACCTGTCTGTCGGGCAAGATGCACTTTGTCGGCCCCGACCAACTGCATGGCTTCGAGGACCGGCTTACAACGGACATCTACCCCGCCGATTTCGGCTGGACCCCCGATTACCGCAAACCGGGTGAGCGGATCGACTGGTGGTATCACAACATGGGCAGTGTCACCGGATCAGGTGTCGCCGAGATCACCAACCAGATGGAATACGACGACGCGGTTGCCTATGAGGCCACGCGCAAGATCTACGAGCTTTCGCGTGGCCTTGATCCGCGCCCTTGGTGCCTCACCGCGAGCTTCACGCACCCACACGATCCGTACGTAGCACGCAAGAAATACTGGGACCTCTACGCCGACTGCGAGCACCTGCTGCCCGACGTGCCGATGATGCCCTATGAGGAGCACGACCCGCACTCCAAGCGCATCCTCGATGCCAACGACCGGAGCAATTTCGAGATCAGTGAGGCCGACATCAAGCGCTCCCGCCGCGCTTATTTCGCCAACATAAGCTATCTCGACGACAAGATCGGCGAGATCCTCCAAACGCTGGAGGACACACGGCAGGAAGCGATCATCCTGTTTGTCTCCGACCATGGCGATATGCTGGGCGAGCGCGGCCTGTGGTTCAAGATGAGTTTTTTCGAGGGCTCCGCGCGCGTGCCCCTGATGATCAGTGCTCCGCAGATGGAGACAGGCCTCAACAAGACGCCGGTGAGCAATATCGACGTCTGCCCGACGCTGTGTGATCTGGCCGGCGTAGATATGTCCGAGATTATGCCCTGGACCACGGGGCAGAGCCTCGTGCCGCTGGGGCAGGGGGGCGAGCGGACCGAACCTGTCGCGATGGAATACGCTGCCGAGGCATCCTATGCGCCGATGGTGTCCCTGCGCTACGGCAAATGGAAGTACAACCGCTGCGCGCTCGATCCCGACCAACTGTTCGATCTGGAGGCAGACCCGCACGAATTGCACAATCTGGCGGACGCACCTGCACACGCAGGTACGCTGGCGCAATTGCGCGCGAAGTCGGAGGCGCGTTGGGATCTGGCCGCCTATGACGCAGATGTGCGTAAATCACAGGCACGCCGCTGGATCGTCTATGAGGCGCTGCGCTCGGGCGGGTATTATCCTTGGGATTACCAACCCCTTAGGGCAGCGTCGGAGGCCTATATGCGGAACCACATGGATTTGAACGTGTTGGAAGAGAATAAGCGCTTCCCGCGCGGAGAATAAAAAATAGCGAAATACAAGATACCGGCGGCCCCGAAGGGTGCAGGTCTGCCGGATTGAAAACGCACCCGACAACAACCGATAGGGACTGACATGCTAACTTCAATCATCTCCTTCGGAGTGATCCTTGCCTTCGTGCTGGTGATCTTCTGTACCATCAAATGGTGGAACCTTGAGCTGACCGGGACAACCCCGCAGCCGCTTTATGTGTTCATCGCGATCCTGTTCACTTCGGGGCTCGATGTGGGGCTGATCATGTTCCCGCTCGCTTTCGATTATCCGCTCTATGCCGATACGGCTGCTGAGCCTGCCTATGCCTTCACCAATCCGCTCGCGCTCGAATTCGGGTTCTGGGGATTTCTGATCTGGGCGTTCTATTTCCTGACGACCTTCTATTTCTGCGCCATTGAGCCTCGGACCAAGTTCTTCGAGATCCCCGCCGTGCGCGTGCTCAACAACATCGTCATCATCACGACCTGCGCTTTCACCGGTGCATTGTTTTTGATCTACATGCCTTATTACATTGCTGAAGTGGGTGACGGCGAGACGATCCTGCCGGTCTTCTACGTGATCTGCTTCCTGGTGATCCTCGTGGCTGCGTTCAGCTCCACAGACATCAAGTTCGTCAAGGTCCTCTCGGTCAGCTCGACCGTGCTGTTCTTTGGGCTGATCGTCTACATGTTCTTGAACGCGGGTATGAGCGTTGGTGATTTGGCGTCCACCGGCAGCAACATCGGCGGCTACTTCGCAAATATCCACAAATTTATCATACCGCTGACCGAATACCACGAGTTCTACCTTCTCTGGTGGTTTGCGTGGTCCATCATGATCGGGCAGTTCGTGTCGCGCTTTGTGGGCGGCCTCAAGACCTACCAATTGCTGGCAGCCTTGCTGATCTTCCCGTCCATCCCGCTGGCACTGTGGTTTACGGTCCTCTACTTCTACCATCTCAACGGGATTGGCACCGAGGGTCTGCCCAACTGGGCTATGACTATCGTGGGCATCGTGTTCGTGATCAATTCGTTTGACTCGCTCATTCGCCTTTACACCGACAACCTCAACCTCACCACCGAGCGTTTCGGCACAGTGTCCTACGTGCTGGCCAATGCGATCGGCCTCTTCGTGCTGACGCTGTTGTTCCAGAGCCAGTGGTTGCAGATCCAGTGGGTCGGCAGCGTGGTCATCGGAATCTATCTGGCAGCGCTTGCCTACATGTTCTTCGGCAATACCCGAAGCCTTAAAGAGCTCGACGGTCAGGCTACGCCCCTGAACTGAGCGCGCCCTCAA
Source organism: Sulfitobacter sp. (assembly GCA_024636395.1). Lineage (GTDB taxonomy): Bacteria > Pseudomonadota > Alphaproteobacteria > Rhodobacterales > Rhodobacteraceae > JAGXHD01. The sequence continues at coordinate 7,533 of JAGXHD010000169.1, read as the reverse complement.
AAGCCCCGCGCAAGGCGCGCGCGGGGCCGCACCTGAATAAAAAGAGAGATTTATGCAGACCCAACCTACCGCCAGCCATTTCATCAACGGCCAGTATGTCGAAGACACGGCCGGCACGCCGATCGAGGTGATCTATCCCGCGACCGGCGAAGTGATCGCAACCCTGCATGCGGCCACACCCGCAATCGTAAATCAGGCCATCGCCGCAGCGAAAGCGGCGCAATCGGCTTGGGCCGCGATGAGCGGGACCGAGCGGGGACGCATCCTGCGCCGTGCCGCTGACATCATGCGGGAGCGCAATCACGACCTGTCGATCCTTGAGACCTATGACACAGGCAAGCCCTACCAGGAAACCTCGGTGGCTGATGCCACTTCCGGTGCTGACGCGTTGGAGTATTTCGGCGGGCTGGCCGCGACCCTGACGGGTGAGCATATCCAGTTGGGCGAAGACTGGGTCTATACCCGCCGCGAGGCGCTGGGCGTTTGCGTCGGCATCGGCGCATGGAACTACCCCACCCAGATCGCTTGCTGGAAGGGCGCACCGGCACTCGCCTGCGGCAACGCGATGGTTTTCAAGCCCTCCGAGACGACACCACTCAGCGCCCTAAAGGTCGCCGAGATCCTGCACGAGGCGGGCCTGCCTGCGGGACTCTATAACGTTGTGCAGGGCATGGGAGAGGTCGGTGCCGCACTGGTCACCGATCCGCGCGTCGACAAAGTATCGCTCACCGGGTCCGTGCCCACGGGCCGCAAGGTCTATGCCGCGGCTGCGGCCGAAATGAAGCATGTCACGATGGAGCTGGGCGGCAAATCTCCGCTGATCATCTTTGACGATGCAAACCTGGAGAACGCGGTCTCGGGTGCGATCATGGCGAATTTCTACAGTTCCGGGCAGGTTTGTTCGAACGGGACGCGGGTTTTCGTGCACAAGAACATCAAGGAGGCGTTCCTGAAGCGCCTGTCAGAACGGCTCGACAATGCTGTGATCGGCGATCCTATGGACCCCGCCACGAACTTTGGCCCCATGACATCACGCCGCCAACTCGACATCGCGCTCGGCTACATCGCCAAGGGCGAGGCGGAAGGCGCGCGACTGGCGTATGGTGGCAAGGCCATCGAGGGGCCGGGCTTTTACATGCAGCCTTGCGTTTTTGCCGATGTGACCGACGATATGGTGATCGCGCGGGAGGAAATCTTTGGCCCCGTGATGGCGGTGCTGGATTTTGAGGACGAAGATGACGTCCTGGCCCGTGCCAATGACACTGAGTTCGGGCTGGCCGCCGGTGTGTTCACGAATGATCTGAGCCGTGCGCACCGTGTGGTGGCAGGCTTCGAGGCGGGAACCTGCTATATCAACAGCTATAACGATGCGCCTGTGGAGGCCCCTTTCGGAGGTATGAAAAACTCCGGTGTGGGCCGTGAGAATTCGAAGGCCGCGATCGAGCATTACAGCCAGCTCAAATCGGTTTTCGTCCGCATGGGCGATATGGAAGCGCCCTTCTGAACAAGGCGTTATCTGGACGAGCGCCTGCCGCGCAGTTCCTTTCTCGGGAACCGTGGCGGGCGTTCTCGCAAAACAAGTCTGGCGGTTCGGGCAGAGAAGCATTGCCCTGCTGCGTTGAGGTGATTTAGGGATCAAACTGATCCTCAATGCATCTCGTCAATTATGGGTGCGAATCTTCAGTGCCTCAAGGACAAGCCTGGCAAACGCCGGGGGCCTGCGGCCTCCTTGACCCACCGGAGAATCACGATGGAATAAGGTGAGTGTGATGGAAGCGGATTTTGTAATCGTTGGCGCCGGAAGTGCCGGCTGTGCCATGGCCTACCGTCTGGGCGAGGCCGGTGCGTCGGTGCTGGTGATCGAGCATGGTGGCACGGATGCGGGGCCGTTCATCCAGATGCCTGCGGCACTCAGCTACCCCATGAACATGAAGCAATACGATTGGGGCTATAAATCCGAGCCTGAACCGCATCTGGGGGGGCGCGAGCTTGTCTGCCCGCGCGGGAAGGTCATCGGTGGGTCGTCGTCGATCAACGGGATGGTCTACGTGCGCGGTCACGCCATGGATTTTGACCACTGGCGCGATGAGGGCGCGGAAGGCTGGAGTTATGCCGACGTGCTACCCTACTTCCGGCGGATGGAGACATGGCACGACGGCGGCCACGGGGGCGACCCCTATTGGCGTGGCACGGACGGTCCCATGCACGTAAGTCGCGGCCCCCGGGAAAACCCGTTGTTCGAGGCATTTGTGCAGGCGGGCAAGCAGGCCGGCTATGAGGCGACTGACGACTATAACGGGCACAAACAAGAAGGTTTCGGCCCTATGGAGCAAACGGTGCATGACGGGCGGCGCTGGTCGGCGGCCAACGCTTACCTGCGCCCTGCTCTCAAGCATGACAACGTGGAGCTGACCCGCGCCTTGGCGCGCCGTGTGGTGATCGAAGAGGGACGTGCCGTTGGAGTGGAGGTCGAGCGCAACGGCACCGTTGAGGTGATCCGCGCGCGCCGCGAGGTGATCCTCGCTGCCTCCTCGATCAATTCGCCCAAGCTCCTGATGTTGTCGGGCATCGGCCCTGCCGCGCATTTGGCAGAGCACGGCATTGACGTGGTTGCAGATCGTCCCGGCGTCGGAGGGAACCTTCAGGACCATCTGGAGATCTACCTGCAGATGGCCGCGAGCCAGCCGGTGACGCTCTATCGCTACTGGAACCTGATCTGGAAAGGTATCATCGGGGCCCAATGGCTCTTTTCCAAGCGTGGCATGGGTGCCTCCAACCAGTTCGAGAGCGCTGCGTTCATCCGAAGCCGCGCGGGCGTGCCCTATCCCGATATACAGTATCATTTCCTGCCCATCGCCGTGCGCTACGATGGCAAGGCAGCGGCAGAGGGGCACGGATTTCAGGCTCATGTGGGGCCAATGCGGTCCAAATCGCGGGGCCGTGTTTCGCTTGCCTCGAATGATCCTGCGGACAATCCTAAGATTCTTTTCAACTATATGTCCCACGAGGAGGACTGGGAGGAGTGGCGGCGCTGCATCCGCCTCACGCGCGAGATCTTTGCGCAGGACGCTTTCAGACCTTACGTCAAACACGAGATCCAGCCCGGTGCCGACGTGCAGTCGGACGACGAGATCGATGCCTTCGTACGGGAGCATGCCGAGAGCGCCTATCATCCCTGCGGCACCTGCAAAATGGGGCGAAGTGACGATAAGGACGCCGTAGTTGATGCCCAAGGCCGCGTGATTGGTGTGGAGGGGCTGCGGGTTGCAGACAGCTCGATCTTCCCGCGCATCACCAATGGCAATCTCAACGGGCCCTCGATTATGGTGGGTGAAAAGATTGCGGATTATGTGCTGGGCAAGGAGCCTCTGGCAGCATCGAACGATGAGCCGTGGATCCACCCCGACTGGGAGACGCAACAGCGATAAAGGTTAACGATTCGGGGTGTTTTTTAGGGCACTGTTAACTTTCTGTTAACCTTTTTGAAAAATTGCCATATTTCAGACGCATGGATGGCTTTGACCCGTGTGGATGAAATACTTGACCTATATCGGCCTTCGGGCTTTTGGGGGGGCGGTGGCAATTGCTGCTGTACTCTCCGTCATCGGTGCCGATAACGCGCACGCGAACCGCGGCGCCGTGAACGGGACCATTCGCGTCATCGACGGTGATACATTTGAAGTGGCAGGCACTAAGATCCGGCTCCACGCCATCGACGCGCCGGAAATGGACCAGATGTGCGTGACCGAACAGGGTGCCGACTGGGCGTGTGGAGGTTGGATCGGCAAGGTCGTCTCGGACCGTTACAGCGGAGTCGATACCAGTTGCGAAGTTTTGGACACCGATCGATATGGCCGCACGGTGGCAAGGTGTACGGCGCTGGGCGGCGATGGGGGCGCGTGGCTGGTGGGGGAGGGGCTCGCCTTTGCGTACGTGAAATACGGTGCTGACTATGCGGCGCTTGAGCGTGCAGCTGCCGCCGAGGACCGCGGACTGCATGCGGTGCGCCTACAGTCACCCGAACAGCACCGAAAAGCGCGCAGGGCTGCGCCAAAGCCCGTGAGCGGAGAGTGCAACATCAAAGGGAACATCAGCGCCAATGGCACGCGGATCTTCCATGTACCGGGTCAGGAATTCTATAGCCGCACGCGCATCGACACCTTGAAAGGCGAACGGTGGTTCTGCTCTGCCGCAGAGGCCAAAGCGGCGGGATGGCGCGCGGCCAAGCGTTAGTCTACGCGGTAGGGCAGCACGTCGCGACGGTCAGGATCGACGACCAGATTGCGCTCGAGCGGCGGTACGGAGCGCTGGTGGCATTCGGTGCGGACGCAGATGCGGCAGGAGATCCCGATGGGCTCGAACGCGGAGTCGGTACTCAGGTCCAGCCCGTCGGCATAGACGAGCTGCGAGGCGTGCCGCACCTCGCACCCGAGCGCGAGTGCAAACCTCCGCGTCGGTGCGCCGAACCTGCCCGCTGATTTCGAAATATCCCGTGCGATGGAGATATAGCGAACCCCGTCCGGTGTTTCGGCCAGTTGTCGCAGAAACTGGCTCGGCGTCTCGAAGGCGCGGTGCACGTTCCAAAGCGGACAGGCGCCACCAAAGCGTGCAAATTGCAGCCGCGTGGCCGAGTGACGCTTGGTGATCGTCCCTGCCTGATCGACGCGTACGAAGAAGAATGGGACCCCCTTGGCCCCCGGTCGCTGCAGTGTGGCAAGGCGGTGGGCGATCTGTTCGATCGAGGCGCCGAACTGCTGGGACAGCACCTCCAGATCATGGCGGCAGTCCTGCGCGCGTGCTTGAAACACTGCATAGGGCAGGAGGGCCGCACCGGCGAAGTAATTGGCCAGCCCGATTTTGGCGATCTCGCGGGCAGCGGGAGAATGAAAGCGCGCCAGATCCAGCGTCGCTTCGAGCAATGTGTTGTTCTGCGCCAGTGCGACCTGCAACAGAAGCTGGAAAGTCTGGGTTTGGGCGGGTGCGCGCGACGAGATGTGCACCTCGCCGCGCGTGCGGTCGACGAGGCGGAGCGCGTCCATATCAGTGTAGGCTACCGAAAGCCCCGAGGCGACCAAGGTCTCGACCGCGAACGCGCGGATGTCACCCCCCGCACGGGCGGCGAAATGTTCGGCGGCGCGGTCAACTGCGTCGATGTAATTATCGCAGTAGTGGAAAAAATCCCTTACTTCCTCCCAAGGGCTCGGGGTAGGACGGGCATCCTCGCGCCCCAGCGCTTCATCGAGAAAGGCGAGCCGCTCGTGCGCTTGCCGGTAGCCTTGGTGCAGCGCGATGAATGCCCGCGCGAGGCCGGGCGCGTTGGAGGCGGCAAGTCGCAGATCGGCCAGCGCAGGCATGTCAGCCGCAAAAATTTGATCGGCCAGCACCTCTTGCATATCGCTGGTCAGCCGCTCCGTATCGCCCGAACTCAGCTCCGTCACGTCCATCCCGAATTCGGATGCGAGCGCCAGAACGACCGTCGTGGAGACGGGCCGATTGTTGTTCTCCATCTGGTTCAGATAGGGCAGGGAGACGCCGAGGCGGCCGGCGAACTCCTTCTGCGTGTGTCCAATCTTGAGACGCTGCTCGCGCAGCTTGGCCCCGGCATAGAGTTTTTGAGTGGCCATGGCGTGCCTTTTGCAAAGTCAGAATAATTTACCCTTAACTTTGCAAATCAATCTTCACAAGGGTGGGGCAGGCCTGCGCGTCAGCGCTTGCTCGCGACGCATGACAAAGGCGATGGACACGAGGCCCAGAACCGCAGTGACCAGCATCATCCAAAGGAGCGGGAAGGCACCGCTTTCAGGTGTTAGCAGAACACCGACCCAGGCGCTCAGAAATGCGCCGCCACCGATCATGATTGCACCGCCGAGGCCCGATGCCGTGCCCGCCAGATGGGGCCGCACGGACAGCATCCCTGCCGTGGCATTGGGGATCGTCAACCCGTTGCCGAGGCCCACTAGCGTCATCATCCCGAAAAAGCTCGCCGGGCTGCCGTATCCCGCCTCGAAGATAAGCAGTGAAATCGTGCCGCCGGTTGCGTTGGCCGCACAGCCCCAAAGCACCATCTGATTGACACCAAAGCGGGTAGCATAGCGTCCGGTGAGAAAATTGCCGAGGAAGTACCCAACCGCCGGAGCGCCGAAGAAAAAGCCAAGCGTTGCAGGCGACATGCCGAACACCTCTTGGCCCACGAAAGGCGCGCCGCCGAGATACGCGAAAAACGCACCCGAGCTGAAGCTTGCGGCCAGAGCATAGCCCCAGAACCGGACGCTGCGCAGCAATTCGGGGTATTCGCCGAATTGTGCGGTGAGGGATTTGGTCGAGGGCATTGCTGTTTCCCCCATATCGCCCCAGGCCAGCAGCATCGTTGCGGCACCCAGCACGAAGAGCGCCCAGAACACGGCCTGCCAGCCGAACCATTCATCAAGCACCCCGCCGATGGCCGGGCTGATCATCGGCACTACGGCCATACCCATCGTCACATAGCCGATCATCGACGCCGCCTGATCCTGCGCATACATATCGCGCACCGCAGCACGGCTCAGGACCATCGAAGTTGCGATTGCGGCCTGCATCATGCGGAAAGTCAGGAACGTCTCGATGTTGGGTGCGTAGATGCAGCCGACCGTCGCCACCAAAAAGATCGCCAGCCCCCACAGGATCACGGGACGGCGTCCGAACTTATCCGAGATCGGTCCGACAAAGATCTGCAAGACCGCTGAAAACCCCAGATAGATTGCCACGGATAACTGCATGACCGCGTAATCGGCCTCGAAATGCTCGGCCATCGCAGGCAAGCTTGGCAGGAACATGTTCATGACGCAGGCGGACATGCCCGCGAGCAGTATAAGGGTAAAGATATGAGGGGGTGACCTCCGATCGCCAAATATGACCGGCTGGAGATCTTCTCTGATCTGTTGCATAACAAATGTCCTAATACGCGGTTACAGGTTTGTCGACACCGGTTTGCGGCTTTGTAAACCTTAGAGAGTTAGCTGGTTTGCAATTTGCAATCACGTTCTTGGAAATACTTTGCAAATTTGCAATAAGGCTCTTTGTCTCCAGCTGCCCTTCCGCTACATTCGAATAGATAATCCTTGGGGAGACGCCGTCCATGAAAGATATCCTGCAACAGCTCGACGACCGCCGCATCGATGCGAAACTGGGCGGTGGTCAGGCCCGCATCGACGCTCAGCACGGACGCGGCAAGCTGACCGCCCGCGAGCGGGTGCATCTGTTGCTCGATGAAGGCTCCTTCGAGGAGTACGATATGTTTGTAACGCATCGCTGCACCGATTTCGGGATGGAGAGCCAGAAGCCTGCGGGCGATGGTGTGGTCACAGGCTGGGGTACGATCAACGGGCGTCTCGTTTATGTTTTTGCGCAGGATTTCACCGTGCTGGGCGGCTCCGTCTCCGCAACCCACGCCAAGAAAATTTGCAAGATCATGGATATGGCCGTGCAGAACGGCGCGCCCATTATCGGGATCAATGATTCCGGCGGCGCGCGCATCCAGGAGGGTGTGGACAGCCT
>JAGXHD010000168.1 GCA_024636395.1 Sulfitobacter sp. | reverse complement strand
CCCGATGGTCGAGCAGGAGCGCATGATCGAGGCCGTCCTGTTCGCCAGTGCGGAGCCTGTGACACTGCGTGAGCTGGACGCACGTATGCCGCATGGCTGCGATGCCGCCGAGGCCATGGTGCATTTGCGCCGCCGTTACGAGGGGCGCGGGGTCCAGGTGATGAAAATCGGGGATGCCTACGCGCTGCGCACCGCCGCTGATCTGGGCTATCTCATGCAGAAAGAAACTGTAGAGGTGCGCAAGCTGTCGCGCGCCGCGATCGAGACGCTGGCGATTATTGCCTACCACCAGCCCGTGACGCGCGCGGAGATCGAGGAGATTCGTGGTGTGTCTGTTTCTCGAGGGACGGTGGATCAGCTGCTTGAGCTAGAATGGATCCGGTTTGGCCGCCGCAAAATGACGCCCGGACGGCCCGTGACCTTTGTGGTGACGGAAGCATTCCTTGATCACTTTGGGCTGGAAAACGCCCGCGATCTGCCGGGGCTCAAGGAGTTGCGCTCCGCGGGTCTGTTGGAAAGCCGCCAGCCTGGCGGCCTGTTGCCGCTTGTCGGCGAGGGCGAAGACGAGCCGGAATCGACCGAGGGCCAGAGCGAACTTTTCGAAGATTAATCCCCAAAAATGCCGCAATTGTCGCTATAGTGGCAACAAACGAATTGAGGAGAGCAAGATGAATCAGATCATGAATATGTTCATGCGTCTCGTGATGCGCAAAGTCATGAGCAAGGGAATCGATGCAGGTTTCAACAAGGCGTCATCCTTGGGCAAAGGCCGCAAGAAGAAGCCACAGGGCGAGATTGATGATTACGGCAATCCGGTTCAGCGCGGCCCGACCAAAGAAGAAGTGCGCGCCGCGCGCCGTGCCAAGCGCGAGAATAACGGTCAGGCCTGAGCTTTTGGCGCTTTGAAGTGTTTTGACAGTTTGAGACCTTGGCCCTGATAGTTCGACGCGATACCTGACCCGTAAAGTTGGGTCGGGGCTTCTGCCATACGCTCGTAGACGAGCCGACCCACCACTTGACCGTGCTCGAGCACGAAGGGCGCCTCATGGCAGCGCACTTCGAGTACCCCACGCGAGCCTGCACCGCCCGCAGCATCATGACCGAAACCCGGATCGAAGAACCCCGCGTAATGCACGCGGAATTCGCCGACCATCACCAGATAGGGCGCCATTTCGGCTGCGAAGTCGGGTGGGATCGTCACGGCTTCGCGGCTCACCAGAATGTAGAAGGCACCGGGGTCGAGAATGATCTGGCCGTTGTCGCTGTGAACTTCTTCCCAATAGTCGGCGGGGGCGTAATGGCCGATCTTGTCGAGGTCGATCACCCCCGTATGCGGCTTGGCGCGGTAGCCGACTAGCGTGGTGTCCTTGAGACGCAGATCGACGGAGAAGCCCAGACCGTCGCTGATCACCGCTTCACCGTCGACCAATGGCGTCCGGGCGTGTAGCGCGCGCAGGGCGTCGTCGTCGAGCACCGCGTCGCCGGTGCCAAAGCGGATCTGGTTGAGCCGCATGCCGGGACGGACGAGAACGGAGAAAGAGCGCGGGCAGATCTCCGCGTAGAGCGGACCGTGATAGCCCGCGCTGATCCGGTCGAATTCGGTGCCACCATCGGTGATCGTGCGGGTCAGCAGATCGAGGCGCCCGGTGGAGCTTTTGGCGTTGGCTACGGCGCTGACAGTGGCGGGCAGGGCGAGGTGCTCCATTAGCGGCACGACATAGACCGCCCCTTTTTCCAGAACCGCACCGTGGGTCAAATCCACACGGTGCATCTCAAACTCTTCCAGCCGGTCGGCTACTTTCGCACCGTGCCCCGCGAGGAACGACGCGCGTACGCGGTACGCCACGTTGCCGAGGCGCATATCGAGGCTGGCGGGCTGGATCTGGGCGGGGTCTACGGCGGGATCGGCGAATATGTGGCCCTTGGCAATCATGGCCTCCAGCTGTTGGTTCGGAATTACGCCGGGCATGAAAAGTCCTTCAGGTGGGCTGCGTATAGATGTGCAAAACGCCCGCACCCGTGGGGATGCGAGCGTTTTGTGGATAAGGTGGTCGGGCTAGCAGGACTCGAACCTGCGACCTTCCGTCCCCCAGACGGACGCGCTACCAGGCTGCGCCATAGCCCGAACATGGCGTGTTCATACCGCATAAACACAGGCTTGCAAGAGGCAATCGCACCCATCCATCCCCCGCTTTCAGGTTTTAGGCTGAGTGCCACCGCGCGGCGCCGCCATGCGGTCCCGCAAGGCTGTGAGCTGGGACAGAAGTGGTTTTATTTTTGCGGCTGTGGCGCCGTCCACGCTGCGTATTGCGTAGGCGCGGGTGAGTGCTGCGGCTTGCGCGTGTATCTCGTTCTCGGGCGTGATCTCTGGCATTCCGATATCGCGCGGCTTGGGTGTGGGCGCTGCTTCTTCGGCGGCTTTCACTTCCGGCTGCGGCTCAGCAGTGGTGGGTGTTTCTTCCGCCTGCTCCGGGGTCGTTTTTTCCGGCGCGGGGGTCGGAGCAGAAGTCGCGGCCTCAATTCCGGGCTTACGCTCGGCGTCTGGTTCCGAAGTTTGTGCGACGCTCTCTGCGTCGCGCTCGGCGGTTTCCTCAGTTGTGTCCGTCTCGTCCTCAGACCCTGCTGCTAAGGGCTTCTCAGGCGCTCCCTCGGCCGTATCTGCCGAGGACTCATGCGCCGATATGGCTTTTTGTTCGTCGTCGGATGCTTCCGATGGTACGGGGGCTGGCGCACTTGCTGCTTCGGTAAGGGGCTCACCGGTAATATCTAAGGTTTCTTTTGCATCGACGGCGGTCTCGGCTGCGATTTCCGTATCATCCGTCTCAGGCTCTGGCGCGTCGGGCTCACTTTCAGTCACCGCCTCCGGCATGCGCTCGGCTACAGGCTCGGGAGCCGGTGCGCTAGGCTCGGTCTTACTATCTTTCGGCGGCTCGAAAGGCAGCACGACAGCTTGCGGCTCCGGCGCACGTTTAGCGGCGGGTTTCGCAACCACGCCCTGTTCGTATTCCGCGTCCGCCTCGTCAAGCGGGCCGGACAGGGCGACGACATGGCTCATGCCTTCCTCGCGCAGGATTTTCTGCACGCCCTTGATCGTCAGGCCATCCTCATGGAGGAGCTTTTTGATTCCGCCCAACAGCAGCATGTCGGCAGGTCTGTAATACCGCCTGCCGCCCGCCCGCTTGATCGGCTTCACCTGCGTGAATTTGCTCTCCCAAAAGCGCAGGACGTGGGCCTGGATATCCAGCCACTCAGCTACCTCTGAAATTGTGCGGAATGCATCGGGCGATTTGGGCATCGGCTTAAGGCTTGTTCCCGTCCGCAACCCGGTCCTTCATCAGATGGGAGGGCCGGAAGGTCAGCACACGGCGCGGGCTGATCGGAACCTCCTCGCCGGTTTTGGGATTGCGGCCGATGCGTGCAGTCTTCTCGCGCACTGAAAACGTTCCGAACGAGGATATCTTGACCTGCTCGCCGCGTACCAGTGCGTCCGACATCTCTTCCAGCACCGTCTCGACCAGTTGAGCACTCTCGTTACGAGAAAGGCCTACTTCGCGAAAGACAGCTTCGCTCAAATCCATCCGTGTCAATGTTGTGCTCGTCATATCTTCCCCCGTTTATTCAGATAACCTTGGCCAGATAAACACGCCAAGTCAATAACAACGCACTGCAAGTGCTTCAAACTGGCGGCAATCCTACCAGCGCAAAACCACCGCACCCCAGGCCAGACCACCACCGATTGCTTCGGTCACGACCAGATCGCCGCGCTTGATCTGGCCGCGTGCAACACCGACCGACAGCGCCAGGGGGATCGACGCGGCGGAGGTGTTGCCATGGTCTTGGACGGTGACGACGACCTTGTCCATGGGCAGGCCGAGCTTTTTCGCAGTGCCCTGAATGATGCGGATGTTGGCCTGATGCGGCACGATCCAGTCGACATCGCACGCCTCGACGCCTGCCGATGCCATGGCGGTTGTTGCGGTCTGGCTCAGCTTTTCGACCGCATGGCGGAATACCTGATTGCCCTGCATGCGCAGCACGCCAGTGGTGCCTGTCGAGACGCCGCCATCGACGTACAGAAGCTCGCGGTAGGTGCCGTCGGATTTCAGATCCGTCGATAGGATGCCACGGTCCGCCGGGGTGCCTACGCCCTGCGCGGCCTCCAGCACAACAGCGCCCGCGCCATCGCCGAACAGGACGCAGGTGCTGCGATCAGTCCAGTCGAGTATGCGGCTGAAGGTTTCGGCGCCGATAACGATCCCCCGCTTTGCCTGACCCGACAGGATGAGCGCATTTGCATTGCTGAGTGCAAATATGAAGCCAGCACAAACTGCTTGGATATCAAAGGCAAAGCCACGCGTCATGCCAAGCTGCGCCTGCACCATCGTCGCGGCGGAGGGAAAGGTGAGATCGGCGGTGGACGTGGCTACGATAAGCGCATCCACATCATCGGGCACCAGCCCCGCCATATCCAGTGCGGCCCGAGCGGCGGCGGTCGCCATGCTCGATGTCGTCTCGCCATCGCCTGCGAAATGCCGCCGCTCGATGCCGGAACGGGCGCGGATCCACTCGTCGTTCGTGTCGAGGGTCGCCTCGAATTCGGCGTTTTCCACGATACGGGTCGGCAGATAATGGCCCACCCCTTTTATGACGGCGCGTAATGTCATGAGTGACTTGGCTCCTTGGCGGGCAAGGTAGCGGCGACACGGGCGGCCAGCTTGTCGTTAAATCCGTTCTCGGCCAGTTGCGCGGCAAGTTTGATCGCGGCGGAAACGCCCGTCGCATCTGCGGAGCCGTGCGATTTTACCACTGTACCGTTGAGGCCCAGAAACACCCCGCCGTTAACGCGACGCGGGTCGATCTTCTTCTGAAGGCGCATCAGCGAGGTATAGGCGAGCAGGGAGGCCAGTTGCGACAGGATCGAATATTTGAACGCTTCGCGCAGGCGCTGGCCAATCAGGCTCGCGGTGCCCTCGCCAGTCTTGATCGCGATATTCCCAGTGAATCCGTCGGTAACAATCACATCGGCCCTGTTGCCCGAGATATCGCCGCCCTCCACAAAACCCACGAAGGTGAAGGCCGCCTGAGCGGCAGAATCGCGAATCAGGTCGTGGGCCGCTTTGAGTTCGGTGCGGCCCTTGTGCTCTTCTGTTCCAACATTGAGCAGGCCGATCCGCGGTTTCTCCACGTTCAGTCCATTGCGCGCATAGGACATACCCATCAGCGCAAAGCGCAACAGATCATCGGCATCCGCCTTGATGTCGGCGCCCACGTCCAGCATCACGTTGAAGCCCTGCTTGTTCGAGGAGGGGTAGAGCACGGCGATGGCGGGGCGGTTCACGCCCGGCAGCTTGCGCAGGCGGATCATCGACAGGGCCATCAGCGCACCGGTATTGCCGCAGGAAACAGCCACACTCGCTTCGCCGGTTCGCACGGCTTCTATGGCCGACCACATGGAGGTGTCTTTGCCGGTCCGCACCACCTGGCTGGGCTTGTCTTCCATCGTGACCACATCCGTGGCGTTGCGGATCGTCGTGCGGTCGTCGAGCACCGGATGCTTGACGACAAGTGCGCGCAATTCTGCCTCGGGACCGTGCAGGATGAACGAGATATCTGGGTTGAGTTTGGCCGAAATAAGACAGCCGGCAACCACTGCTGCCGGCCCTTGGTCGCCCCCCATCGCATCGACCGAAATGAGGGTGCGGGCTTTCGCGCTTGTGTGATCGGTCGGGGCCGTCATCTGGTGCGAATGCCTTCTGTCTTGATGTCCGCCGAGCTTACGCCGCGTCTTCGTCGAGATCAATCTCGTCGATCTGGGCAACTACTTCTTTGTCGGCGTAATGGCCGCACGATGCGCAGACGTGATGCGGGCGCTTGAGTTCGCCGCAGTTCGTGCACTCGTTAGGGTTCGCGGCAGACAGCGAATCGTGGCTGCGGCGGTTGTTGCGGCGTGATTTGGAGACTTTATTCTGCTGGACAGCCATATCAGGTGCCTTTGTATACGGGGCCATACTGCGCAGAACGGCTGCGTCGGGCCTGGGTTTCGGATCAAGTGCCCTTGCGGGTGTGTCGTGCATTTAGGCAAGTGGGGCTGGCTTGTCCAACCCTAATTGACGAATTCTGCGCAAAATGCCGCCCAAACGCGGCTTTGCCCGAGGGTTTCACCGTGGATCAGCTCTCGTCTTTGTTCTCAAGTTGTTGCTTGAGCGCTGCGAGGCCTGCGAAGGGGCGCGCTTCGGCGTCGCTCATGGGGGTTTTGCCAGGTTCGGTCACGCGGACGGTTGCGGGTTCTGCGGTTTCCTTGCGTGGATATTCGGGCAGAGCGAGCGCAAGCGCCTCCTGCATCACCAGAACAGGATCGATCCAGGGACCCAGCGGCTCCACACTGTCATCTTCCGGAACCTCCGCCTCTGGCGCGTCTATCTCCTCATAGTCATGCAAAAAGGTGCGCACCACATCGATATCGAGGCGCGTTGTCACCGGCTCCAGCGTGACAACGCAGGGCTGCATCACGGTCGCGCCCAGCCGCGCTTTGAGTTGCCAATCGCTTTGGCCCAGCGGGCTCAGGGTGCCGTCAAAGGCCAGTTTGCGCAGTCCGCTGATTCCCAACTGCTCTGCGAGCGCTACAAGCGCTGCAGAATCGGGGCGCACTGAAAAGGGCGTCGTGCCGGTCTGGGACAGGCTGGCAACCCGCAAACTGGTGGTACTTGGAGGCGTGGGCGACATGTTGATGTGCTTTCGTTTCTTGAACCATGGGGCGGGTTTGGTATATGCGAGATAAAAGCCATACCGGTTGAGGGCAAGGGGCAGCACCATGAGTATCATAATCAATAGGGGCGTTTTGAGGCGTCTGGTGCTTGTCGCGGGCCTTGGCGTCGCAGTTTCGGCCTGTTCGCCGCAATACGTGAACCACGGGTATATCCCACCCGCGGACCAATTGCAGCTGATCACCGTTGGGCAGGACACGCGCGCCTCCGTCGAAGCGGCCATTGGCACGCCCGCAACCTCGGGCATGGTGAACGAGAGCGCCTTTTACTACGTGAGCAGCCGCCAGCGCACGATCGGCGCACTTGCGCCCAAGGTGATCGAGCGCGAAGTGCTGGCGATCAGTTTCGACAGCGCCGGGGTAGTGAGCAATATCGAAACCTTTGGACTCGAGCGCGGGCAAGTCGTACCGCTTGCGCGCCGTGTGACGACGTCGGGCGTGCGCGACAATACCTTCCTGCGCCAACTTCTGGGTAATATCGGTCGCTTCAATCCTGCAGGGTTGTCGGGCTGAGTTTTGCGCGTCGCGGGCCGGGCTTTGCGTTAGGTGCAGCCTGCCGCATGATGCTGATATGATACCCTTGGACAAAGGCAAATACACGGTGACTCGCGCCGAGACGGCGGCGGATCTGTCCGCTGCATTCAGTCTGCGCGGTCTGTGTTTCGGTGTGGCGGGTGGGGCATCGGACCGGTTCGATGACACCTCGGAGCATGTGCTGGTTCGTGCCAAAAGCAACGGTGCTCCCGTGGCGACCTTTCGCACGGCAGTCTACACCGGCGCGGGTGTCGCCAACAGCTACGCTGCGCAATATTATGATATTGAAAGGCTTTACGCGTTTGAGGGGCCGATGCTGGAGCTGGGTCGTTTTTGCATCCATCCTGCGCACCGCGATCCTGATATCGCGCGTATCGCTTGGGCCTCGCTCACGGCATTTGTCGATAACACCGGCGTGCAGATGCTGTTTGGCTGCTCCTCTTTCGCGGGGACCTGTGCGGCGCCCTATCTGGATGCCTTTGCGCTTTTGCGGGCGCGGCATCTAGGGCCGGCGCGCTGGCAGCCAGCGATCAAGGCTGGCGAGGTCTTTCGCTACGGCGAAGACGTGCGGACCAAACCGGATCTGGCCCGCGCCAATGGCGCAATGCCGCCCCTGCTGCGTACCTATCTTATGATGGGCGGATGGGTCAGCGATCATGCGGTGGTGGACCGCGAGATGAACACCCTGCATGTCTTTACCGCGCTCGAGACCGGAGCGATTCCAGCGACCCGTAAAAAGCTGCTGCGTGCACTTGTCTGATTGACGTTTCCGCGGGCGCGCAGTAGGCGACACGCATGGCACGCGCACCCCTTCTCCAGCTCTCAGATATCGCCCTCACATTTGGTGGCGATCCCGTATTCGAAGACCTCGGTCTTGTCGTCCAGCAGGGCGATAGGCTGGCTCTGGTCGGCCGCAACGGCTCCGGCAAATCGACCCTGATGAAGGTCATGGCGGGGCTGGTAGAAGCCGACCGCGGCATGGTGACCGCAGGGCCGGGCGTGAGCGTTGGCTACATGGAGCAAGACCCTGATTTGACAGGGTTTGAGACGCTGGGGGACTTCGCCTCCCACGGTCTGGAGCCGAGCGAACTGTACAAAGTGGAGCGTGCGGGTGAGGGCCTCAAGTTCGATCCGGAGCGGCCTGTGGCGACCGCCTCCGGTGGCGAGCGTCGGCGCGCGGCACTGGCCCGGCTGATGGCGCTGGAACCCGAGCTGATGCTGCTCGACGAACCGACCAACCACCTTGATATCGAGGCGATTGCCTGGCTCGAGAACGAGTTGAAGACGACCCGCGCCGCCTTTGTCCTGATTTCCCACGACCGCGCGTTCCTGCGCGCGCTCACCCGTGCCACGCTCTGGATCGACCGGGGCGCTGTGCGCCGGGCCGAACAGGGGCTGTCTCTTATACACAT
>JAGXHD010000167.1 GCA_024636395.1 Sulfitobacter sp. | reverse complement strand
TCACAAAACTGTCCATCAAACGAAAAGAGACTTACCCAGTCCCCGGTAAGGCACCGTCGACAACCGAAACTGACGTCTGGGCCATCTTCAGAGCCCTCAGAGACTCTCATACTCAGTTCGGTCTACGGCCTGGTCACATGCAAACGCTCCAAGCTTTGCTTAGCTTTCTAAAACCAGGTCACGGCGAGACTGTATTTGCCTCTAACTTTGAGATCTGCCGCCGCGTTGGGGGTATTGATGAACGAACACTCCGTCGACACATTGATCGCTTTCTCGAACTGGGTTTCATGACACGTCATGACAGTCCAAACCGCAAACGATATCGTGTTCGGTCATCAGACGGCCAATGCATCAGCTACGGGGTTTCTCTCTCACCATTGATCGAACGCGCGAACGAACTTTTGGCTGTAGCCCAGGAGGTAGAGAACAGACGCCGTGACTGCATTTTTATCCGCAAACAGATCCTGACCAGACTTGCTCAACTTGAGGAGTTCTGCCCCGAAAGCACGTTTACATCAGATGTCCGGAAAGTTCTTCGAAGAAAGCTATCCATCCTCGAATATAGTGCATTGCTGGCAAAGGCAGACGCCGAGTCCGGGATCATGTCCACCACGGTGGACACAGCTAGAGCAACCGTTTTGACCGCCAATGACGGACAAATTGACCGGCATCTATCTAAGTCAGAAAAAGAAGATAAAGATTTAGAAAGCACCACTCATGGAGAAAAACCTGAAGTTCGAACCCTAATTACCGTATGCGACCAAGCTGCCGCTTTCGCTACCGACGGGCTTAGAACCTGGAAAGACGTTGAAGACCACGCACGTTCTCTTGCGCCGATGATGGGAATCCATCCAACGACCTTCGAAAGAGCCAAAACAGCTGTTGGTTCGCAAAAAGCATCAAGTGCAATCTTTATTATGCTGCAACTTGGCAAGCGCATTCGAGACTTTGGAGCGTACTTCCACAGCATCACCCTTGGACGCCGAGTACAGCAGTTTAACCCTTCCCACCTACTTGAGAAGCTCGCAAGCGCAGGCGTTCCAGGATGACGTCCACCGCGGTGGACATTCTAAAATCGCTTAGAGGGAGCGCGTGCCTGTGGAGGGTTTGATGGAAAGCAAGATTTGGAGAGCGGCTCTGGCGCCCGTCGTGGAGAAAAACTAATGGCGAAAGCAGTCCAGAAAATCATACTGTCCCCATCCCGGGATATCCCCTTCGACAAGCTTGTGCTGAGCGAATCCCATGTGCGACGCATCAAGGCAGGCGTGTACGTTGTTGAGTTGGCGGAGGAAATCGCCCGCCGCGGCCTCCTGCAGAGCCCGAGCGTGCGACCTGTGCTGGACGATGACGGTGCCGAAACTGGCAAGTTCGAGATCCCGGCCGGTGTTCGGCGCTTACAAACCTTGTCCCTGCTGGTCAAGCAGAAGCGATTGAACAAGACCACGCCCATACCCCGCATCGTACGGGACGCGGGCTTTGACATTCTCGCCGAGGACGACTCTCTTGCGAAAAACATGCAGCATATTGCTCTGCATCCGCTCGACCGGTTCCGTACCTTAGTCACGCTGCGCGAGAAGGGGCAAGACGACGAAGAAATTGCTGTTGCCTTCTTCGTCACGTCACAGATCGTGAAGCAGTGGATGAAACTTGCATCCGTCGCCCCTGCCCTGCTCGAAATCTATTCCGAGCAGGGCATGACGCTGGAACAGCTAATGGCCTTCACAGTGAATCCGGACCACGACCGCCAGGTTCAGGTCTGGGATGCGATTAATTCTTCTTGGAACAAAGAGCCATTTCAGATCCGGCGCATGCTCACTGAGACCTCGGTCCGGGCGTCGGATCGACGCGCGGTATTTGTTGGTGTCGACGCCTATGAAGCAGCTGGCGGCAGGATGCTGAATTATCTCTTCCAAGGCGATGACGGCGGCTGGTTTGAAGACCCTGCGCTGCTTGATCGTCTGGTGACTGAAAAGTTGCAGGCCAAAGCTGAGAGGATTGCTGTCGAGATCTGGAAGTGGATCGAGGTGTCGCCTGATCTCCCCTATGGCTACAGCAGTGCGCTGCGGTAATTGGTCGGTGATCCTGCGCCGATGACGGATGACGAGGGCGCGGCTCATGCCAAGCTGCTCACCGAGTATCGGGTGCTGGAAGAGGAATGCGCTGGCCAGGATGAATTCCCTGAATAGATCGATTCCCATCTCGGCGAACTCGAGCAGGTAATGGAGAAACTCGAGATCCGGCCGCTGATCTTCGATCTGGCGGAAGTCGCGCGGGCAGGAGTTTTCGTTACGCTCGACCGTTCCGGCGCGCTTGCTGTCTATCGAGGCTACGTGCGTCCGGAAGATGAGCCACGCATTGAGACCGCGGTCCAAGTCCAAGACGGGATCGATCCAGCCACAGCGGGGCAGGGGGGTAATCAGACGACTTTGGATGGGACGGCAGTGATCCTCATGTAAATCGACGGGTGCGGCGGGAGGTTGCTTGGAGGCTTCGGTCCGCCAAATCTACATGTCCGAGCAAGCTGCCGATTTGAAAGACATCCCGGTGGCGCAGGCTGTGGATGATCGTCACGCCTCATGGGAAGCAAAACTGCCGCTTGGTGACGATGCTGACGGACCTCGATCATGCGAGCCGACTGTCGCTATTGGCCTATTGCGTTAGCACCGGGATTGACGCGCTGTATGAGAAGGTGAACCGCTATGGTGCGGGCATCTCGGCTAATGGTCTGACCCTGCGCATGGCGCAGGCCGGCATCGCAGTACAAGTGGTTGATCTCGACAAGTTCGAGGCAGGCTGGGGGCCGACCGTGGATACCTATCTGAACCGCGTGCCGAAGGCCCGGATCCTCGAGGCTGTGCGCGAGGCCAAAGGGGAGGGGACCGCACAGCTCCTTGATCACCTAAAGAAGGGCGAGATAACGACCGCGGCCGAGCGACTGCTGAAAGGCCGCAGTTGGTTGTCCGAGGTCCTGCGCCGCGGGGATCTGGTAACATTGGATTCCGCGGAAGGGCAGGGGGTCGATGCAGCTGCTGAAGTGTTGAGAGCGTCAGTGATTCTGACCTTCCTAAGTTCCTTCCAGACGATCCGGTTGTCGATAAGGCATCGATGTCGGCCGCCGAGAGACGTCAACCAGCCGGGGGCGGGTATTCCTGCCCCAAATCACCATATAATGTATTAATATCAATATGATGAATGCATGTGCGACAATTATTATCAATACCGCACCCCTCGGGACGCTCATTCACTACACCGACGGCAGCTCCAAGCCCCCTGCGCGTTTCACAAAAAAGCTCGCGGCTTGGGAACGCTCAAACGGACAGGGCATTCAAAGCCGTTGCCAAGTCCAGGAAGGGCGAGAAGAATGAGACCCTGCACAAACTGTTCAATGATCCTGAGCAGCAGAAAGCGTGCGGCGTCACCGCAAAGCAGAAAACCCGGATCGAGGCATGGGTCCCTGAGTGCTTCTGAGAGCCGGTTTCATTGGGATGGGCGGCCTTTCGGGGCCGTTCATTGCTCTTTTCCAGCTGTGTCTTGCAACTCTCCATAAATTAGCTAATATACATAAATTAGCTAAGGAGGGTTATGTGCGCCAGTTTTCTTCGACCGAACTTTCCAACAAGACCGGCGATGTTCTTGCTGCTGCCGCGCAGCGCCCGGTGGCGATTGCCCGGCACGGAAAAGCCCGCTTTGTCGTTCTGAGTACGGAGGAGTTTGAACGGTTGCAACATGGGATGGACAGCCGCAGGTCGGTTCATGTCTCTGAAATGAGTGATGCGGAAGCCGAGGCAATGGCCGGTGCTCTTCAGGAGAGCATCGACAATGACTGACCGTGACGATCTACCAAAGCTCGGTGAGGTGTGGCGGTTCCCATACTTGTGGCAGCGGGAAGCGCAACGGGGCGAGACCGAAGGCCGCAAGAACAGGCCATGTGTGTTGGCCTTGCTGACCCAAACTGCCGAGGGCCTGATGGAAGTGATATTGGTCCCAGTTACCTCACAGCCACAGAGCAATAATCCCTTTGCGATAGAGGTGCCCGAGATCGAGAAGAAACGCGCAGGCCTGGATGTTGATTTGCGACTTTGGGTGGTTGCTGATGAGCACAACATCGATAGGCCGGCGCAATCCTACTATTTTGAGGCCGCAGGCCGTTTGGGAACGTTCAGTTCAACCTTCACCAAGCAGGTTCAGTCCAGAAAGATCGCCGCGATCAAGGCCAGAAAATCTCTGGCAGTGCGCCGCAACGACTGAGGGTAGGTTCAAAGAATGTCTGAGATCATCAACTCCGTGCGCCGGACATGGAAGTCGGCGTGGCTATACATCGGGTTCCATCGCGACCCAAAAGGCAACCAGCGCCCCCAAGCCAATTGCAGCCATCACAGAAGACGGCGTCCTGGCGAAATCACGGGATGCATCTTGGAAACAGGACACCTGAGGGGCGTTTCTGTTTGTGAACGGTTGCCGGTCGCCCCAGGCCGACCGACAACCGGCCCTGTGACAGCAAGATCAGTTTTGTCGGACATCTATAGTGACTGGGGAGCGCCGCGCATTTTTGCCTCAATGCGGTGAATTTTCTGTGGCCTATCATGGGCGGCGTCATGCAATACTGAGCCAAACCGGACCTCTGGCTCGGTCTGCGCAAATTCGGCGGTGCGGGGCCTCGCTGCCGTTCACGTAACAGCAAACAATGACCGCTCCGTGCCCTCAACGTGAAACACAGGCATTTGACTCGTCGTCGGAAGCGCGGGTAATTACTTTCCCGAAAAGCTTTGATAGGTTGGAAGGCGATCAGGAGCACAAAAAATGTTAACCAAACGCCATTTCATCATTTCTACTGCAGCTTTGTTTTCGGCACCGCTTTCAGTTTCATCTGCTGCCGCCGCGACAACAGATCGGTCGAAGTGGGATGCATGGGACGCGCAAGTGACGCCTGCGGGCTACGTCCCCAGCACAACCAATCCATGGGGTGTCGCATCGCGTTTCCTACCTCGTTTGGTCGAAGCAAATGCAAACCTGACTGCGGGTGATATCCATGTCGATGCTGTTGCGCGCTATCTATATCACATCCGCGATAATGGCACCGCGATGAGGTACGGCGTGGCGATCGCGCGGGGCAACCTTTATGAACCGGGAACTTATTCAATCAGGCGCAAAGCTAAGTGGCCGATTTGGACGCCGACTCCGGCAATGATTAAACGTGATCCCGAATTATATGCACAACATGCTGATGGCATGGATGCGGGACCGTCAAACCCGCTTGGTTCGCGCGCCTTTTATCTCTTTGTTGGAAATAGGGATACTTACCTGCGTATCCATGGATCACCTAGCCCACGTTCGATCGGTGGTAGAGCTAGTTCCGGCTGCGTGCGGATGATTATGCCGCATATAAATGATCTCTATGAGCAGGTTAGCACTGGTTCCACAGCGATCCTATATCCACCAGAAGAATTGGCCACTGCGAATAGCTAACTCTTCTAAATTAGGGCAAAAATATCAAGTAAGGCGCTAAGCGCTTTACCTTTTCATCCTGTAACTTCTGTCTTTGCTGGACGGCTGCAAATGGGGCGGCCGTTGCCTGCGCGAAGTGGCAGAAATGTTGTTTCGACGGGGCCAACATAGCGATAGACATAACATCCATCAGCAGGGTCTATGCGAACGGTCGTCAGGTCTTGGTTTTTTGCTGCGATGGCAAGAACACCCTCAGGCAGCTCTTTCAAGAACCCATCTGACTGGCTGACTGTCGTGCTCTGCATATCACCGCAGGCTGAAACCAACAAAGTCATACATCCAACAATCCAGACTCGAGTGTTCATTAGTAAATATCCCCAAAAACCTCTCTGAATTGGCTAAAGTACTTCTGTCCCGAAGTAAAATCGACTGATGCGTATCTTATACACGATTCTGAAAAAATTCAGCGTTCTGAACGATTGTGAAGTCGCCCTCAGATTTTGAATCGTGCGGGGTGCCAACAATAGGCTCAGCGAAGCTGCATCGCAGCGCTCGGATCTACAGAAAATAGAAGTTCTGCACTGTCCAGCCCCTTTCAAAACACTTGATTACTATGATTTTGGGAAGCAGGCTAACTGCGCATTGTCGACGTTGGCGCTAAGCGCAGCATCAGACATTGCGGGGTCACAGCCGTTCGCTGCATCCTGCGGGAAGGTCTGGTTTTCCGATTTGGGTCAGTGTTGTGACGTGAAGGTCAAAGTTATCTGACGTTTACACTAAAGATCGCTGAGCGCGGCGCGGGGTTCGGTCAGGCCGAAGCGACGATCTGGACGGCTGAGTTGATTCGGGAGCGGTCGGGCAGGCTACCGGAATACTCATCCGCGTCCGGCGAGATAGCCCAACACCGTTGCGGCCAGAAGACCATTGCCTGACAGATATCCGCTGTCGCCCGTACCGGATACACCACAAGCGGCACCCCCAGCGGCAAAGAGGTTCGCGAAGCTGCCCCCATCGGCCTTGCGCACCCGTGCCGTGGCAGGGTCAATCTCCAGCCCGCCTTGGGTGTGGAACAGAGCGCCGGTGACCTTTGCCGCGTGGTAGGGCGGGGAAAGTGGCTGAGATTGCCAAGATCGGCCGAAGGCATCGCGGCCTGCCTGCGGCAGCGCGTCGAATGTTTTCTGCAGGCCCGTGCGTGGGATGCCGAGGTGATCCGCCAAAGCCGCAACGCTGTCGGCCACGACAACCGCCCGCTGCTGTTCTGCCTGTTTGAAATCATCAAACTGCCGTGCAATCGCGGCGATGCGCTCGTCAAAAATGGTCCAGACACTGCCGCCCGGTTGGGCCATAACCGCGCGCGCGGCTTCGGAGTA
>JAGXHD010000166.1 GCA_024636395.1 Sulfitobacter sp. | reverse complement strand
GCCTTGAACGTCCACTTACTCAACAGAATGATAGTGGCGATCCCTGAAGGACTCGAACCCTCAACCTGCTGATTAGAAGTCAGCTGCTCTATCCAGTTGAGCTAAGGGACCGCTGGAGGCGTTATGATCCAACTGCGGACGCCCATCAAGAGGGGAGTGCCCTAGAGCGTTCGGAACCAGTCGGGCAGTGTAGTGCGGCAGACGTAGTTGATGAAGGGCGGCTTTACGATCCCGCGCTTGGGGTCGCGGATGGGATTATCGCGGATTTTGGCATAGCCGAGCGCTACGGCCTCGTCCCATGGCAGCTCCTGTGCAGCGGCCATTTTGCGGAAAAACCGCTGGGCGTGGAAATCGGGATTTGACCAGCCGTTTACGTTCCAATCCTCGCCCACGCTCTCGGCGACCGATTGACGCACCGCGTTTGCATCCCGGAGGGCTTCGGAATTGGCGTGTTTGAGGTGCACGAAAAAGACATCATCCGGCATCTCGAAGCGGAAATCTTTGGTCTTGCGGTAGCCGCAAAATACGCCGTGCCAGCGCAGTGGCATCGCGCGGCGCACAGCCCAAGCCTTAGAGTAGTGGCCTGTTACGCAAGCAACGTTGCGATGGGCAAAGACCCGGTCACCGGCTGAGAGGGCGCGATCACCCGCGACCTCGGCAAGATTTAGGCCGAGGCCGAACAGCGCCGGCGCCCGCGTGGTTTCAAAAAGCTCTGTAAAAGAGGCATAGTTTGCGGGATTGAAGCACACCAGCTCGTCGGCATCTGTCTGGATGACCCAATCATAGAGATTGCCGAGGCCGGACTGCAGGTCATTCACCAGCCGCATGCGCACACGGTCGAAATGCGCGAGTTCCTCCCGGGGGATGGTGATGATGCTCGCCTCGGGACAGATCTTGGCTATTTCGGGATCGAACCCATGCGAGACGATATAGAGATTGCGGTGCCCCAGATGCTCTCCGTAGTGGCGATACCATTGGGCAATGGCCCAATAGTCGCGGTAGACCATGGTAATCGCGCAAATCTTCATCGCTTCGCCCTCGCTCTGCCACTTGGGTATCGCCGGAACAGGGTGTGATCAAGGAATTGGAGCAGCTTTGCGTCGTTATCGCGGCGCTGTGGCATCTGCGCAGGAGAGCGGTGCGCGTAGGGGCTTGCATTGCGCGTACGCTAGACCCATTCAGGAGCGTATGATGGACCAAGATATGCATACGCTGCCGGCGCTTGGCTGGTCCCCGTTTTTCGGGGAACAGGTGGAAGCGGACGAGCGGCATCTGGTGCCGATGCGGGTGGCGACCGTGCACCGCTCCCGCATGACGGCGCAAGCCGTGGAAGGTGTGGTCAGGCTTGACCTATCGGGGCGCATGAAAACGACCGATTTCGCGGTCGGCGATTGGGTGCTGGTGGAGCCTGACACGCATGTGGTGGTGCGCGGGCTGGAGCGGCACGCGCTGTTGCAACGCAAGACCGAGGGCGCGCGCGGGCCCCAACTCATTGCGGCTAATGTCGATACGCTTTTCATCGTGACGTCGTGCAACGATGATTTTAATCCCGCGCGACTGGAGCGCTATCTGGCGCTGGCCAATGAGGCGCAGACCGATCCGGTGATCGTGCTGACGAAGATCGACAAGGTGGCGGATGTGGCGCCGTTCGAAGCGCAGGCCGCCGCGTTGCAGCGGGGGCTGCCTGTGGTCGCGGTAAATGCCAAGACGCCGGAAGCCATTGCGATGCTCATGCCGTGGTGCAGCGCGGGGCGGACCGTGGCGCTCGTCGGCTCCTCGGGGGTCGGTAAATCGACACTGCTCAATACGCTGGCCGACAAGACGGGTGAGGCGGCCCAGCTCATCGGTGGCATCCGTGAGGTTGACGACAAGGGGCGGCACACGACCACGTCACGCTCGCTGCATGCCATCGCGGGCGGCGGATGGGTGATCGACACGCCCGGCATACGCACGCTGCACGTGAGCGATCTGGCCCACGGCCTCGATGTGCTTTTTGCGGAGATCACCGAACTTGCGCCCGCGTGCCGCTTTCGCGATTGCACCCATGCGCACGAGCCGGGGTGCGCCATCTTGGCCGCTGTCGCGCGCGGCGAGATCGATGCCGCGCGGCTCGATCGGTGGCGCAAGCTCTCGGACGAAAACACGGCCAACACGCCCGATCCGCGTGGCGCGCGCCGCTAGAGATCCTTGACCAGCCTGAGCGCGTCGTAGATCGCGGCATGGGTGTTGCGCGCGGAGACGGCATCGCCGATGCGGAAGAGCTGGAAGGTGCCGCTTTGGTTACGTGTCAGGGTTTGGGGCGCGCCTGAAATTAGCGCGTCGTGATCCACGGCGCCGCCATTGGTGCTCAACGGTTTGAGCTCGAAATATAGATCATCAAGCGGGAGGGTGCCGTAGTTCACCACCACCTGATCGTACTCGCGCTTGTCCGTATGATCGGAGTAATCGGTGCCGATCGTCGCCACCAGCTTGTTGCCGCTGCGTGCCACGTCCAGAAGGCGGCGGGTGACGGTGAAGGTCACATCCTTATCCTGGAGCGTCCGCATGTAGGGCACCAGATTCATTGCCATGATGTCGGGGGCGAAGGTACGGTCGGGGGTCATGATCTCGACCTTTGATCCCGCAGTGGCGGCGATTTCGGCGGCTTGCAGACCGGGGTGATCGCCGCTCTCGTCGTAGATGAGGACGCTTTGCGCGGGCTTTGCATCGCCCGAGATCATGTCCCAAGCAGTGACGACATGGGCTGCGTCGGTGCCCGTCTCGAAAAGCCGGGCGTTCGGCATACCGCCTGTAGCCACGATGACCACATCGGGCGCGAGGGCCGTGATGTCGGCCGCCTCGGCCCATGTGTTGAAGTGGAACGCCACATCGCGTGCGGCGCATTGTGCCATACGCCATTCGATGATCGAGATCATCTCGCGGCGACGGGGGCTTTGCGCGGTGAGACGGATCTGGCCGCCGGGATCGGGCTGCGCTTCGAACACGGTCACATCATGTCCGCGCTCGGCGGCAACGCGGGCGGCCTCCAACCCCGCGGGCCCCGCCCCGATGATCACCACTTTGCGCTGTACGACGGCAGGCGTGATCTCGTGCGGCATGGTCAGCTCGCGGCCCGTGGCGGCATTGTGGATGCACAGCGCATCGCCTGCCTGATAGATCCGGTCGAGGCAGTAGGTCGCGCCGACGCAGGGGCGGATATCGTGCTCGCGGCCCTCCATCAGCTTTTTTACTACATGCGGATCGGCCATATGCGCCCGTGTCATGCCGACCATATCGAGCAGGCCGGTGGAGACCGCATGGCGCGCGGTGGCAAGATCAGGGATACGCGCGGCGTGGAACGTGGGCATGCCAGTGCGCTTTTTCACTTCGCCCGCGAAATCGAGATGTGGCGCGCTTGCCATGCCCTGCACTGGGATAAGATCCGTCATTGCTGGATCTGTGTGGATGCGCCCGCGAATGACGTTGAGGAAATCGAGCTGGCCCGTCTCGCTGAGTTTTTGCGAAATGAGCAGCCCTTCCTCGGCATCTATCCCGCCTTTTTGTGCCTCGTCCGCAGTATAGCGAAAACCGATGACGAAATCGTCTCCCACGCGATTGCGGATAGCGGCCAGCACATCGAGCGGAAAGCGCATTCGGTTTTCCAGCGTGTCGGCGCCGTAGGGGCCGGTCAGATCATTGGTCAGCGGCGACCAGAATTGATCCAGCAGATGGCCGTAAACCTGAAGCTCAATCCCGTCCATTCCGCCTGCTTGCATCCGCTCGGCGGCATCGGCAAAATCGCCGATGATCCGCTCGATGTCCCAATCCTCGATCAGCTTGGGAAAGGCGCGGTGGGCGGGCTCGCGGTGGCGCGAGGAGGAGACGGACGGTAGCCAGTCTCCCTTGTTCCAAACCGTACGGCGGCCCAGATGGGTGAGCTGGATCATAACTGCGCAGCCGTGCTCATGGCAGGCATCTGTAAGATTGCGGATGTGCGGCACCACCTCGTCGCGGTAGGCAAGGATGTTGTTGAACACCGGCGGGCTGTCCCGCGATACTGCCGCGGATCCTGCGGTCATTGCCAGCGCCACGCCCGCTTTCGCCCGCTCCGCATGATAGGCGCGGTATCGGTCTTTGGGCATGCCGTCCTCGGGATACGCGGGCTCGTGACTGGTCGTCATGATCCGGTTTTTGAGGGTAAGATGCTTAAGCTGGAAGGGCTGGAGGAGGGGATCTTTGCTCATAGGGCGATCCTGCCTGTTTTGAGATCAAGATGATCGTTTAAGGGGTGCAAGGATCCACTATGGTCGTTGCCGGAGTTCTGCATCTTGTCCAGAGGAATTGCGCCACTTGCTACCGTAAGGGCTTCGGTATCGCATGAGGTCATGGCGAGAGCATGGCCAAAGACCTCCGCCCCGATGACCGGCGCGCTCAACTCTTCCTGAGTGGACCGTTCGACCAGTCGCCGCCACCCCGTCGGACCGCAGGCCATGATGGCGATTCCCCCGTAGATCTCTCTCAGCACCGCGGCGCATGCGAGGATGGTCTGCGCAGCGGGCAGAGGGTCTGCCGTGAGCACCACAGCCATTTCGGTGCGGTCGTTGCGAGCGCCCAGAGCCGGAGCAAGTGCGCCGTCGTCTAGATTTTGCGTTGGCGCCAGGGGTCTGTTGCGCAGCGTCTCGACAGCGGTATGCTCCAGCATGAGAATGCTATCCTTTGAAATAGTGTTGTGATCCTACCCGCAACCGTTGCAATGTCAACGAAACGGGACCGGCGCTCACTGCTGTCCGAAGCCCGGAAAACACGCTTTCAATCCCATGAAATCTGGATATGTTAGCGCTAACCAGTACTGCAATACTAAGGACACCCCATGCCCTTGAACCAGACCCTCGCCCAGATCACCGATCGCATCATAAAGCGCAGTGCGCAGAGCCGCGCGGCATATCTCGCGCGGATGGAGGCGGCTCGCAGGCAAGGCCCATCGCGCGGGCATCTGTCGTGCAGCGGGCAGGCCCACGCCTTTGCCGCCGCAGGGCCCGATCAAAGCCAGCTTGCCACCGGGCAGGGCGGCAATTTGGGGATCGTGACGGCCTACAACGATATGCTTTCGGCGCACCAGCCGTTCGAGCGCTACCCGACCCTGATACGGGATGCGGTACGTGCAAACGGTGGCACGGCGCAGGTCGCCGGCGGCGTCCCTGCGATGTGCGATGGCGTGACGCAGGGCGAGGCCAGCATGGAGTTGAGCCTTTTCTCGCGCGACGTGATCGCCATGGCGGCGGGCGTCGCGCTGAGCCACAACACGTTCGATGCGGCGGTTTTCCTTGGAGTCTGCGACAAGATCGTGCCGGGCCTCGTGATCGGCGCGCAGGTGTTCGGGCATCTGCCCGCCGTTTTCATCCCTGCAGGCCCGATGACGAGTGGCCTGCAAAACGACGAGAAGGCCAAAGTGCGCCAGCAGTTCGCAGCAGGCGAGGTCGGGCGGGATGCGCTCATGGCTGCCGAAATGGCTGCGTACCATGGCCCGGGCACCTGCACCTTCTACGGCACGGCCAACACCAACCAGATGCTGATGGAATTCATGGGTCTGCATCTGCCGTCGTCGAGCTTCGTCAATCCAGGCGCGGAGATTCGCGATGCACTGACCGTTGAGGCCGCGCACCGCGCGCTCTCGATGAGTGATCTGGGCGACAGTTACACGCCTGTCTGTGAAATCCTGAGCGAAAAGGCCTTTGTGAACGGCATGGTGGGGCTGATGGCCACTGGTGGCTCGACAAATCTGCTGATCCACCTCATCGCCATGGCGCGGGCGGGGGGGATCACCCTCGATTGGCAGGATTTCTCGGATGTCTCCGATATCGTCCCGCTGCTGGCGCGGGTGTACCCAAATGGCTTGGCGGATGTGAACCATTTTCACGCGGCGGGCGGCCTTGGCTATATGATCGGGCAGCTGCTGGATGCCGGTCTGCTGCACCCCGATACCAAGACGGTCGCGGGCGAAGGGCTGCATCATTATACCCAAGAGCCCTTTATGGATGGCGGGAAGCTCGCGTGGCGCGCGGGCACGACCGAGAGCCTCAACACAGGTATCCTGCGCCCAGCGTCCGAGCCGTTCCAGACCTCGGGCGGGCTGAAGCGTCTTTCGGGAAGCCTCGGGACGAGCGTGATCAAAATCTCGGCCGTGGACCCGGCGCATCATCTCATCGAAGCGCCCGTACGGGTGTTCCATGACCAGAACGAGGTCAAGGCCGCGTTTAAAGCGGGCGAATTCGAGGGCGATGTGATCGTGGTCGTGCGGTTTCAGGGGCCGAGGGCCAATGGTATGCCCGAATTGCACAGCCTCACGCCGATGTTGGGCATCCTTCAGGGGCGCGGCTATAAAGTGGCGCTTGTCACCGATGGCCGCATGTCGGGCGCGTCCGGCAAGGTGCCTGCGGCGATCCATGTGAGCCCCGAGGCGCTCGATGGGGGACCGATCGCATATCTGCAGGACGGCGATGTGCTGCGGCTCGATGCCTCGGCGGGGACGCTCGAGATCCTCACCGAGGGCGTGCTGGACCGCGAGGCCGTTGTTGCCGACATGAGCCATAATCACTTTGGGACGGGCCGCGAGCTGTTTGCGCCGTTCCGCAATGCAGTGGGCACCGCCGACACTGGCGCCTCCGTATTCGGGAATTAAGCGATGAAAAATGATACTGCCTTTATTCGCGAGCTTGCCGGGCTTGCCCCCATCATTCCCGTACTTGTTGTCGAGAATGTGGAAGATGCCATTCCGTTGGCGCAGGCGCTGGTGCGCGGCGGCCTGCCCGTTCTGGAAGTGACACTGCGGACGGAGGCCGCCCTCGAAGTGATTGCGGCGATGGCCAGCGTTGCGGGCGCGCGTGTGGGCGCAGGCACGCTGGTAACACAGCGCGATGTTGCGGCGTCGATCGCGGCGGGGGCGACGTTTGGTGTAACTCCTGGATCGCCTGCAGCCCTGATCGATGCTTGCCTCGAGGCAGGTCTGCCGCTGCTGCCCGGTGCCGCCACTGCAACGGAGGCGATGACGCTTCAGGCACGCGGCTTCGAAGTCCTCAAATTCTTCCCGGCCGAAGGGGCGGGGGGGATCAAGGCGCTCAAGGGCTTGGGCGGCCCGCTGCCAGGGCTGTCGTTTTGCCCCACTGGCGGGGTCACGCCCGAGAACGCGCGCGACTATTTGGCGCTCTCCAATGTGGTATGTGCCGGCGGCAGCTGGATCGCACCGTCAAATCTGGTGAAGGCGGGCAAATGGGACGAGATCGAGGAGCGCGCCCGCCACGCCGCCGCTTTGCCGCGCTAGTAAAAGCTAAGGTCGACGCGCCCTTAATCGCCAAAATTGGCAGCGGAAGTGCTGCCCGCAGACGCCTTTACGGAGCGGATGAAGGAGCTTTGCAGGAGCAGCGCTCCCGTTTTGAGATCCTTGCGAAACTGCACCAGAAGGGGAAGCATGCTTGCTTCCAAGCCCGTTTCCTCCGCAACACCTTCGCGTGAAACGACCGCACCGATGGGGCCCTTTGCCATGCGATCACCACTGTGGAAGAGCATGAAAGCGAGAAGAACGTCGCTGTCGGGGCCGCGATCACATCGCGCATCCTTGCTCAGTCGCGGCGATCAGGCGAAAGGGTGATCATGCCGCCCTCCCGTTGCCACGCCGTTGAACGGCCTGCCGGCGTGGGTATAGGTGGCGAAAGTCACGCCAGTGCGTCCCGTATCTCGCGGATCACGTCCGCTGCCATCATCACATCCTCGCGTGTGCAATCGAATTGCCCCACCTGAAAGCGGATCATCTTGGCGCCGTCGTGCATCCCTTGGGTGATGTAGATGCGCCCGTCATCGTTTATCGCGTCGACCAGCCGCTGCTGCATCGCGTCATCGCCTTCGCAGCGGAAGGTGAAGATACTGAGGATCGGCTCGGTCACAATCTCGAAGCCGTCGAGCGCGCGGATCACCTCGCACAGCTCCTGCGCCCAGTTGACGTGGTTGCGGATCCGCGTGCGCAGCCCCTCCAACCCGTAGGAGCGGATCAGGAACCACAGCTTGAGCGCGCGAAAGCGTCGGCCCAGCGGGATCGTCCATTCGGAATAATTGGTGACCACACCGCCGGAAGTCTTGAGGTATTCTGGCTCGATCCGCAGCGTGTTGAGCTGTTGCGAGGGGTCGCGGAGGAACTGCACGGAGCAGTCGAATTGCGCGCCCAACCATTTGTGCGGATTGAACACGATGCTGTCGTAGCGCTCGACACCACTCCAGAATTGCGCGCGGTATTCGGGGCAGATCATCGCGGAGCCGGCCCATGCCGCGTCCAGATGGGTATAGAGGCCCTCGGCCTGGGCTATCTCCAGCACGGGCTCATGAAAGTCATAGGCGCCAATGCTGGTGCCGCCCATAATGGCGATGATCCCTGCAGGGATATGGCCTGCCTTTCTGTCTTCCTTGATCCTATCGGACAGCTCGAAAGGGTCCATCTCATATGCATGGCCGCTGGTGCCTGCGCAGATTTTCACCAGATTGTCCTGCCCGATGCCTGCAATCCAGCAGGCGCGGTCAATCGAGGAATGGACCTGTTCGGAGCAATAGATCCGTAATCGACTTTGCCCAGAGAGCCCTTCGCGGTTGCCGCGCCACTGTGTCGCGCGCTCGCGCATGGTCAGCACGGCCGACAGGGTCGCGGAGGACGCGCTGTCTTGGATGACACCCGACATCCCATCGGGTAGGCCGAGTGCCTGCCGCAGCCAATCGATCATCACGCCTTCCATCTCCGTTGCGGCGGGTGAGGTCTGCCAAAGCATGCATTGCGCGGCGATGGTCGTGACCAGCATATCGGCCAGCATCGAAGGCGGGGCAGCATTGGCGGGGAAATAGGCAAAGAAGCGGGGGTGTTGCCAGTGGGTAATGCCGGGCATCACGATGCGCTCGAAATCGGCCATGATGGTCTCCATCGCCTCCGCCGCTTCGGGAGGCGAGGGGGGGAGTTGCGCCGCAATCTCGCCCGCCTGCGTCTGGGCTCGCACAG
>JAGXHD010000165.1 GCA_024636395.1 Sulfitobacter sp. | reverse complement strand
CTCAAGGAGCGCTACGCCGCCCACCACGGCGTCGAGATCACCGACGACGCGCTCGTCGCCGCCGCGACGCTCAGCCACCGCTACATCGCCGATCGCTTCCTGCCCGACAAGGCGATCGACCTGATGGACGAGGCAGCCAGCCGCCTGCGCATGGAGGTCGACAGCAAGCCCGAGGAACTCGATGCGCTGGACCGGCAGATCCTGCAGCTCCAGATCGAGGAAGAAGCCCTCAAGATGGAGGATGATCAGGCGTCCAAAGACCGGCTCGAGACATTGCAGAAGGATCTGGCGAGCCTGAAGGAGCGCAGCGATGCGATGACGGCAGCTTGGCAGGCGGAGCGCGACAAGCTCGCCGGCGCGCGTGACATCAAGGAAAAATTGGACCGTGCGCGTGCCGATCTGGATATCGCCAAGCGGGATGGCAATCTGGCCAAGGCCGGTGAGCTTTCCTATGGCGTGATCCCCGATTTGGAGCGCCAGCTGGTCGAGGCGGAGAGCCGCGAGGACGGGATGATGGTCGAGGAGGCCGTGCGCCCTGACCAGATCGCCAGCGTGGTGGAGCGGTGGACCGGTATCCCTGCGGGCAAAATGCTGGAAGGGGAGCGCGACAAGCTCTTGCGTATGGAAGAACAGTTGCACGGGCGCGTTATTGGACAGGATGCCGCCGTGAAGGCGGTTGCCAATGCGGTACGTCGCTCGCGTGCTGGCCTCAACGACGAAGATCGGCCCTTGGGGTCGTTCCTGTTCCTCGGGCCCACGGGCGTGGGTAAAACCGAGCTGACAAAGGCTGTCGCCGAATTTATGTTCGACGACGATTCAGCAATGGTTCGGATCGACATGTCGGAGTTCATGGAGAAGCACGCCGTTTCGCGCCTGATCGGTGCCCCTCCGGGTTATGTCGGGTATGACGAAGGCGGGGTGCTGACCGAGGCTGTGCGCCGCCGCCCCTATCAGGTGGTGCTGTTCGACGAGGTCGAGAAAGCGCACCCGGATGTGTTCAACGTGCTGTTGCAGGTGCTCGATGATGGTGTGCTGACAGACGGCCAAGGCCGGACGGTGGATTTCAAACAGACGCTGATCATCCTCACGTCCAACCTTGGCGCGCAATCGCTGAGCATGGCGCCGGAGGGCAGCGATATGGCAGATGCAAAGCGCGACGTAATGGACGCAGTACGGGCGCATTTCCGCCCCGAGTTCCTCAACCGTCTGGACGAGACGATCATCTTTGACCGGCTCAACCGCGAAAATATGGACGGCATTGTGACGATCCAGATGGCGCGGCTGCTCAAGCGGCTGGCGGCGCGCAAGATTGACCTTCAGCTCGACGATGGCGCGCGCAAGTGGCTGGCTGATGAGGGCTATGATCCTGTGTTCGGTGCCCGTCCTCTGAAGCGGGTCATCCAGTCCGCGTTGCAAAACCCGCTGGCCGAGATGCTGCTGGCCGGTGATGTGAACGACGGCGATGTGATCCCGGTGAGCGCGGGGACGGACGGCCTGATTATCGGGGACAGGATCTCCCCGAGCAACAGGCCCAAGCCTGAGGATGCCACCGTGCACTGACCGATAGGGCAGGGATAATGGAAAAGGCCGGGGCAGATGCTCCGGCCTTTTTGATGTTTTGCTTTCAGTACCCTCGGGTAGTTTCAGAAACGGTCGTTTTTTGAAGGGGTGGCGTTGGTACAGCGAAGGTCGGGTTCGAGCCAAGATTACAAGATGTCTGCTGGGCAGTGCTTGCGCTCTCCATCCGATCGCTGGGGCAGCGCAGCAAGCCGTGCACGTCCTCACAGTTATCTGATTGGTCCGGCCGTCTTGACGCAATATCTTAGGGCAAAAGAATTTGGATAGGTTTGTCTTACATGAAACGACGCTCTTTTCTCGCGGCGACTGCTGCATTCGCCGCCCAGCCCGGTCTGGCGCAAACACTTGGATGGAACGATGTGGCACAGCAGGCGCGTGCCTTGGAGCAATGCCATGCGATTGTGATCACGCAGGATGGCACCCAAGTCCTGGCAGAGCGTTTTCGTGGTCCCGCACTGGATCGGGTTGTACCGATTAAATCCGTGTCGAAGACGATTATCGCGGCCCTAACAGGGGCAGCACTTGATTTGAACGAAATCCCATCTTTGGAGGCCACTCTGGGAGAGGTCGCTCCTGAGATCATTCCGTCTGACGCGGATCCGAAAGTAGCTGCCATCACGATTGGGAACCTTGTCACAATGCAAGCGGGACTTGAACGGACGTCCGGAGCCAACTATGGCGGCTGGGTCAGCAGCAACAATTGGGTGGCAAACGCGTTGTCGCGCCCAATGGTGACTGAGCCGGGAACGCGCATGCTGTATTCTACCGGCACGACCCATGTCCTCGGAGCTGTCTTGTCCGAGGTATCGGGTCAGAGCTTGCTGTCGCTCGCGCGCAGCCGCCTAGGAGACCCTTTGGGCATCAATATCCCAGCCTGGACGCGCGATCCGCAAGGCAGGTACCTTGGTGGTAACGAAATGGCGATGTCCTTGTTTTCAATGATCAGCTTTGGCGAGATGTATCGAAATGGTGGGCGGATAGGTGACACCCAGGTCTTGAGCGAAGAGTGGGTGCGATTGTCTTTTGAACCGGTCACCCGCTCGGTCTTTTCCGGTTTGGGTTATGGGTATGGTTGGTTTATTCGCGAGGGTGGACCCATCGACTACGCTTTGGCCCGTGGATACGGCGGCCAGATCATCTGTGTTGTTCCGGGCCTCGCACTTACAGTCGCGATCACCTCTGATCCGACGCTACCGGCCAGAAGTGGGGGCTATTTCGGAGATCTCATCCGCCTTATCGACGAAGCGATTGTGCCGGCTGCTCAGGTCTAGGGTGGTCTGCGGTCGCAGAGACCGTGACGAGTGAAGTATCCGGAAGAGAGCATGTTTGCCTGCATATTTGGCGGTAACGCTGCTGCGTGCGATCATTATTTTGATGTGACCTGCGCGCAAAAAAGCCCGCCGACACGGAATGTCGACGGGCTCCTTCTATCCTAGATCTCTGAGGGGGGAGAGATTAGGAATTTGGCATAATCACTGCATCGATGACGTGAATGACGCCATTGGATGCTTCGATGTCTGCTGTGGTGACGGTTGCGTTATCGACCATCACACCGTTGTCGAGATCAATCATCACTGTGTCGCCGTTAACTGTCTCGGCTTCCATGTCGTCGGACAGGTCAGTCGACATGATTTTGCCGGGGATGACGTGGTACGTCAGGATCGACGCAAGCATTTCTTGGTTTTCGGGCAAGAGCAGGTCGTCAACTGTGCCTTCTGGAAGAGCAGCGAAGGCTGCATCGGTGGGCGCGAATACGGTGAACGGGCCATCCCCTTTCAGCGTTTCAACCAGACCTGCGGCCTCTGCTGCGGCGAGCAATGTGCTGAAGTCGCCCGCGGCTGCGGCGGTGTCCACGATGTCCTGTTTGTCCGAGGCAAATGCAGACGTTGCAAGGGCTGCGGCGGCTGTCAGGGAAATTACGGTGGTGCGAAGCATGGTGTTCTCCTTTGTTTCTTTTTTAGCGATGCTGACTGCTGCATCGGGAAGAATACGCCTCCGGTGTGCAAATGGTTCACGCTGAAACGCGGTATTGTTGCCCCGATTGCACCATCGGGCAGGTTGGGCCGTGATTTCGCGCGGAAAGCTGCCAAGGCGTTGTATAGGAGGCAGAAAACTGCTCAAAACTTGACCCTGCCTGCGGCATTTTATCCTTTTGTCTTGCCTGTTGTTGCGCGACGATCGTAGCGAAACGCTGCCTGTCTGAAACGGGCGGGCCGACTCTGAAAGTGCACTGCGGGCGCGTACACCAAGCGTCCTGCCGCTGTTCGGTAGGATCTGGCCGCTGCGCAATGACATTCGGGTGTGTCAGGTGAAATGTGGTGTGAAATTGTTTGGTGCTTTGCCATCACGCTCCTAGGTATAGTGGAACCTACAAGGAGAACACGCTATGGCCATGCGCTGGAAGAACACGCTCAAGGATCACCACGTCACCGATGAGGCGGCGTTTCTGAACCGCCGTCAACTTATGGGAGGAGCTGCTGCGGGGCTCGGTCTTGCCACTGCTGGCGCAACTTCTGCCTTTGCGGCTGGCGATGATCTGGTTCCCAACAGCTATGAGGATATTACATCCTACAATAACTATTACGAGTTCGGGACTGGTAAGGATGATCCTGCCCGTTATGCAGACGCGCTGACAACCCAGCCGTGGTCGGTGAAGATAGACGGCATGGTGGATAAGCCGGGAGACTACGCATTCGAGGATATCATGGCCGCCATGACGATCGAGGAGCGCATCTACCGGTTCCGCTGTGTTGAGGCTTGGTCGATGGTTGTGCCGTGGAACGGCTTCGAGCTGACCGATCTGCTGGATATGGCAGGGGTGCAATCAAGTGCGAAGTATGTAGCCTTCGAGACGGCGATGCGACCTGACGAGATGCCCGGATTGAGATATCCTGTATTGGAGTGGCCCTATGTCGAAGGCCTGCGTCTCGATGAGGCGGTTCATCCGCTGACGATAATGGCGACAGGGATCTACGGGAGGGACATTCCCAATCAGAACGGTGCGCCCCTGCGTTTGGTCGTACCTTGGAAATACGGCTACAAATCGATCAAGTCGATCGTACGGATCACGCTGACCGATTCAGAGCCGCCCACGAGCTGGAATAAGGCGAACCCACGCGAATACGGGTTCTATAGTAATGTGAACCCTGAAGTGGACCATCCGCGGTGGAGCCAGGCGTCCGAGAGGGTTATCGGCGGGGGGCTTTTCTCGAAACGCATCCCTACGCTGATGATGAACGGCTACGCCGATGAAGTGGGCGAGCTTTATGCCGGAATGGATCTGACCAAGGACATCTGAAGGTCAGATACCGAGAGTGGGCCAGTTACCTGAGAGAATGGCCCACTCCCCTGAGGATCCCGCGATACTATTTCGTGAGATAGGTACCGATTGATTGCCCTCCGAACATCTTAAAGGAACTCTGAATGTCTGCCGTGTTCGACCGGATCAACAGCTTGCTGCGCCCCGTGCCGACATGGGTTGTATATAGTGTCCTGTTGCTGCCGGTCCCCTACCTTCTCTATCTGGCGCAAACCGGCGCGTTGGGCGCGGAGCCGATCAAGACGCTGGAGCATGAGCTCGGCATCATTGCATTGCAGCTTCTGGTGGCGGGTCTGTGCGTCACACCGCTGCGCGAGTACGTAGGTATCAACCTGATGAAGTTCCGGCGGGCGCTGGGTGTTCTCGCGTTTACCTATGTTGCACTGCATCTTACCGTCTGGGTGGTGCTCGATATGAGCCTGCTGTGGAGCCAGATGTGGGCTGATATCTGGAAGCGGCCCTATATTACGGTAGGCATGGCGGGGTTCATCGCTCTTCTGCCTCTGGCGATCACGTCCAATAATCAATCGGTGCGCAAGATGGGAGCGGGCGCTTGGCGGAAACTGCACAAACTCACCTATCTGGCGGTTCTGCTTGGTGGCGTTCATTTTCTGTGGCTGGTCAAGGGAATCCAGATTGAGCCTCTCCTCTATATGGGAGCGATTCTGGCGCTGTTGGGCCTGCGAGTCGCAAAGGCCATCAGCAAATGGGCGAAGCGAGTCGCCTGAATCGGGTGATCTGCGGCCTGAACGCAGCTGGATTGTGGGTAAGTCTGTGGACAACACCAAATGTGGATCTGAGCTTCTGAAGGTTGACGCTAGGGCTGCGCAACAATACTGCGCCCCAGTGGCTTCTAGCGCAATCATACCACGCTAAGCTGTTGAATTTCCGTAAAAAACAGAAAATATGCAAAAAAGTGGAATTCGGTGAAAAAAGGGGTTGCGGGTCAGGCGCACTCTATCTAGAACCCCCTTTACCGGAGGCGCAGCGATGCACTACGGGGCAGCGGAAGGGACGGAGCGGAGACGCTGGTTACTGGAAGCGAAGAGAAATTCAGAGGTATTGGTGGCGGGGCGCGCTAGAGTTATACAGCGCACTTTG